>JAESRE010000012.1 GCA_016764775.1 Alphaproteobacteria bacterium | reverse complement strand
GGTTGCCGCCTCCGCCACTACCACCATTTTCACCGTCGGCGATTCCCAGGGCTTGCTTAACCTGAGTTTCCAAATCTTTGTCGATCTGGACGCCCTTCTGCTGGGCTTCTCCGTAAGTTCCCCCGAGCGCCTCGGTGGCCTGTTGAACCTTCTGTTCGTCTTCCGAGCCCTTGGCCTGTTCTAGAGATTGGAGGTCGGATTGAAGACGAGTTTCATACATCATCTTCAAGACATTAGGGTTGACTTCACCGTCGGGTCCATTGGCCTCGTTGGAAAGCGAGGACTGGTCCTGGTTACCGTTGAGTCCGTCGGCACGGACGGACGAAATATCGAAACCACCCCCGAGGTTCCCATTGTATCCCCCGCCCATTCCATTCAGCGGGAGAGTCGTGTTCAGAGCACCGATTGCCAATTTGTCTTTCTCCTTATCTCCTGCATAATTCAGGTTATCCGGGGGGGCTTGGGATTTCATGCAAAGGCCGGATTGAATTTTGAGCAATTGTTAACCTCGACTTTTGCAGTTTGTCGGTGGTCAGCCCGTGGCGGAAAGCCTATCCGTAACGAATTCCAAGAACTTCGGGGGAGTTTTCCCGAGTACATGGGGATCACCTACTTCATGAATAATTAGCCGACCCCATAGATTCTTCCGTATTGCGATGAGTGCGTCACTGAAAGTCAACTCTTGTTTCTGATACCAGTCTGCACCGCGCGGTTTAGGCGGAGCAGTCTGGCAGAGTCTCCTGAAATACAGCGAGATTAATGTGAAAAGGCCCAGAAGACATGGAACAGTTCGTGTCACGGACATTTTGGCCCAGTTTCTGGCAGATTCAAGCCCTAGATGCTCGCGAGCTTCCTGGAAGGTTACCTCCAGCGACCAGCGGAGCACGTAGCTTTCAATTATCGAGACTGCGGATCTGTCAATGCGGGTGGAGTAGAACGGATCCCATTCACCGGTTTCCGGGTCTAATACAATGACCCAGCGTATTCTAATAGTGGGGAGACCAACTTTGTAACGGAGTCCAGTGCCGCTTAGCCATTTAACAGTCTTCTTCACTCCCTGATACCAGACCACCTGACCCTGCTGCCAGTCTCTTGGCTTGGCAGCGAGAACTCGTTCTTTGAAATTGGGCTGCACCTCGCCTTTCTTTCTCGGCCTTCCTGCTCGGCCGGGTGGATGGGGCTTGGGGTCGTCATAAAGCACACCGTTTCTATTTATCCTGGAGACTAGTTCGCATCCCACTTTCTCACACCAAAGAGCAAAGTCTGCAGAGCGGTATCCTCCGTCTCCAATAAGAACAAATCGTCGTTCGGGAAAGTAACGGAGGAGCTTATAGACCAGAATCTTGGCCAGTTCCTCGGGCTTTCGATGTCGGTCATTCGTTTTCTCGCATAGCGCCTTTCGACGGTGAAGCAAAGCGCCAACGGGGAGAGCCCAGTACCGCGAAGTAAAAGGTAACTTGACAGCTACTGCGAGAGTCACCCATCGATGGCCGGAGCAAATCACCGTGTAACCCCTTGAGGACAAGACCGGATCACGATGGCGTCCTCTTCCCCAAACCTTTCGACCCCATCGACGGACAACAGTGTCATCGACCAGCAGCTTGACTTCGCCTGGCACGATCGCGAGAACGAGTTTCGCCAATAACCTAAAGGCTAGCCAATGGTTCCAACGTGCTTCGCTCCAGAAGCGATGATAGGTGGTGTAGTGCTTTTCGGCCAGACCCCCTGCTGCCCTTATCATCCCGGTTGTAGTACGGTATCCAGGAGCAAGAATCGCTCCTTTGACCAGGGTTACGAACGTGATGAAGGTGGGCTTGGTGAACAGTGGGGAGAATTGGGCTAAAAGGTTTCCAAGGTAGCAGTTGGAAGATTTCACAATGAGCCTCCTCGTAGTAATTGGGTTTCGCAACTACAATCTTCTACGAGACGAGGCTTATATCATGCTTCAGGCAGTTGGGCTCTCAAAACTGCAAAAGTCGAGTCGGAGGCAAGTGTGGATAATTACCCTAGATTTCTCGAACCTTTAAAATCACACTGGCGGTGGATAGCCGCGTCTGTTGCAATCGTTTTTCTCATTCTGGCTATCTGGTTCAGTCTTTCCGGCTCTGAAGCACCTCGTCCAGACGGGGAATCGAAGATCGCCTTACCCGAGGGCGTCGCCGGAAAAGTGGGCGATGTCCAAGTGACCGAAGAGGCGCTAAAGCTCGCCGAGATCGAAGTAGCCCCCGCCGAGGTGCGTTTAGTCAGAGACAGAATCACCGCTACCGGAATCGTGAAAACAGGGGGTAACCAGGTGGCGAAAGTGACCCCCCATGTGGCGGGCGAGGTCGTTGAAATCTTCGCACTACCAGGCGATCAAGTTCAGAGGAATCAGGTGCTAGCTCGCATGCTCAGCCCCGAGCTGGCTCGGGCCCAGGCAGCCTATCGCCAGGCTGCCAGTCGAGTGAACGTACTGCAAGCCGATCTGGACCGCAAGCGACAGTTAGCCAAGTTGGGCGAGTATGGGAGCGGAGAGTTGGAGGACTCGCGCTCAAGAGCCGTGGAAGCCGAACGAGGCCTTTACCTAGCCTCGCGGTCTGTAGCGGAAAAAGAAGCCGCCGTAGCGGAAGCCGAGAGCAATCTTAAAGTTCGTCAGCACGAGTTGAGGCAGGCCGAGAGCGAGTTAAAGGTGCGGCAAGCCGCTTACAATCGGTCTAAGTCGGTACCGGAACTAGCTTCTTTACAGCAGTTGGAGAGGTTGCAGGCGGATGTGGACAAAGCGCGCTCCGACGTGGCCGCCTCCGAAGCGAGGATCATAGAAGGGGAAGCCCGGGTGAAGGCCGCTCTTAACGCCTTTGAGACCGTCCAGGGCGAGCACCCTCTGGCCAAGAAGGAACTTGGAATCCGCAGGCAAGCTCTGGCTCGAGAAGAGAAGGTCTTCTCCGGAGGGTACTCGCAACAGCGTGAATTACTAAGCGCCGAGTCGGCCCTGGAGATGGCCCTGGCGGAGTTGAATGGTGCAGCCGAGGAGGTTCAACTGCTGGGCGGCGAGCCGGGCGGGACCGGCGAAACACTCCTTCGCTCTCCCATCAAAGGGAAAGTGGACTCAAGTTTCCTCACGCTAGGGGAGCACGTGGACACGGAGCATACCTGTTTCACCGTAATCGATCTGGACAAAGTCTGGGTTGAGCTGGCTGTGGCGCCCAAGGATATCGCTTCGATCGAAGTCGATGATGAAGTCGAAGTTCGCGCCGACTCGAACCCTGGGAAGATTCTCCAGGCTGTCGTCACCAGCATCGGTTCCGTGGCCGATCCCACCACGAAAACCGTTCCCGTCCTGGCTAAGGTCGAGGACACGGGTGGGCGCTTGGCCGCCGGCAGCTATGTGAAAGGCTTGGTAACTACCGAGACGCGCCAGGAGCGCCTCACAGTTCCCAAGGGCGCTCTTCAGGAGCACACGGGACGGTCCACGCTTTACGTCGCCCGACCAGAAGGCAAGGGTACTTTCGAAGTTCGCCATGTGGTCCTCGGCGCGGAAGGCGAAGACTGGAGAGAGATTGCCGAAGGCTTGAACCCCGGAGAGTCTCTAGCTACGAGAGGCACCTTTTACCTTAAGTCGGAAGCGCTTAAAAGTGCACTCTCCGACGGCTGTTGTTCCGTGGGGGAATAGAGAATGATAAACAGGCTAGTTCATCTTTCCATCAAGCATCGCTTCTTTGTCGTACTCACTGTCTTGGTCATGGCGGTCGTCGGCTGCTATAGCGCGATCACCCTTCCCGTGGACGCGGTCCCGGACGTCACCAATACACAAGTCAT
>JAESRE010000011.1 GCA_016764775.1 Alphaproteobacteria bacterium | reverse complement strand
GAATCGTCCGTTGTTCGATAAACCGATCAGCAATGCCGTGCTGAATTTGCTCAGTGCAATGGAGACGCACTTTWTGGGGTTCTGGGGATTTTCCCGCCATAGATTGCAATTCGCTCTGTAGGCCGCGTCATTCCTGGCCTGTAGAAGCTCATTAGTTTTAATTTGCCTCGATTAACGGTATCCTTCTTGGCTTTTTAGGTCAGGAAATGAGCAAAGGTAAGCGACTATCGATACTGACAGAGGCAGAAATTGAAGAATTGTATTCGCCTCCTGTTTTCTCCGGATCTGACCAGCGGTTTTTCTTTGTTCTTAATGATCGAGAATTAGAGGTAATTAACCGGATCCGAGATCGTAAGCATCGAGTTGTTGCCATCGCGTTACTGGGATATTTCAAATCTAAGCCCATCCTGCTAAATCCCAGCTTCAAATCCATGCAGGCCGACCTATCATTCATTTCTGGGCTCTATTTTGAAGACCTGAAGTACCGTCGATTTAGCCTGAAAGCTGACCAGAAATCCCGATTGTACGAGCGTGTACTGTTATTACTTGGCGTTTCTAATTGGAATGACAGTGAGCATCAGGCAGGACTGGTCACCTACCTACTTGAAAAGGCAAATAGCTGGGCGGCACCACGCGCTCTTTTTGATGCCGCTATCGAATACCTGGCCCATAACAAGATCGCTATTCCCGCTTACAGCACGCTACAGAAGCTCATCGGCCAAGTGCTGGTTCAATACCAGAAAGGGCTACATGAGCAAGTTAAAGCCACATGTACTCAAGCCTTGAAAAGGATGCTTGCGGAGCTGTTGTCCGGTGCATATACCTTCACCTTACAGCACTTGCGCCAGAGCGCTCGCAACTTTACCGGTACCGAACTGGACAAAGAACTGCAGGTATACCACCACCTCCAGCCCTGGATGGCCGAAGTTGCTCAAATACAGGTGGATTTGGGGCTATCGCAGATGAACCAACAGTACTACGCCGGACGCGTGGATTACTACGGTGCCAAACTCAAACGGCAAGCCACTCTCAATCAGCAGTTGTACCTCCTTAGCTATCTGCAAAACCGTTATCAGCAGTGCCTGGAAAGGATCGCCGATGGCTTTATCCATCATGTGCGGCAAGTCAAAGCCCGCGCCAAAGCGATGGCCAAAGAACAGGTCTATCAGGATTGGCAGAATGCCGCTCGCAATATTGGTAAAGCCGCAGATGTGCTGCAGCTGTTTTTGGATGATGGGATTGCACCAAATGCTCACTTCCAGTCAGTTCAAGAGGAAGCGTTCAAGGTTCTGAACGCCAAAGATCTCACCTCTGTCTGCCGCTACTTGAGCAACCAAAAACAGTCTGCTGACGAGGCCTATTGGCAGCACCTGGACGCAGAGTCCACGCTTCGCACTGGCTTGCTACGATCATTGTTCTGCTGTTTACGCATCGAAGGTGCGGATCAAACACAACGACTGGCGAGTGCGCTAGATCAAGCCCGGTTGGATCTGTTAGCTCAGCAGGAGCTCAGCGGTGCCAGCCTGGATCAGCGCTTGCCACAAAAACATATACGCCCACTATTGCTGAATAAAGATGGCAGCCTCAACCAAGCTCGCTATGAATGGTACCTCTATTTGCAGGTTCCTGATCGATTGCAAGGTCAGCTGTTGATGCCAGACGTCATCAAATACCGTGCTTTGGAAGCGGATCTGCTTAAAACCCAACGCTGGAAACAAGATAAGCAACACCTGTTGGAGTCCACCGCGCAGGAGATGTTGATGGCCGATCCGGCATCGCTCATACCCAATATGACCACTGAACTCAGTCTGCGTCTACACGAGGTTGGTCACTATCTGGATGAAACTGACAACCGAGACATCATTCTGAAGCACAAAGGCGGTAAACGACACTGGCGACTACCCACAACGAGCAAGAAACACCTGGTCAATAACCCTTTCTTTGGGCAGATGCGTTCGGTGGACATCGCCGATGTGCTATGGGTTGTCGACAGGGACACCGGATTTATTGATAACTTTGAACATGTCTTGGGTATGAGCTCCAAAAGTCGGCTGTTCGAAATGGATTTGGTGGCGATTCTGATTGCCAATGCCACCAACCAGGGCATATATGGCATTGCGGAGATCTCTGATCGCAGCTATGAGCAGCTTCGYMCCWWSYASSCCAATTACCTGCGACTGGAAACCCTGAATAACGCTAATGACCGGATCAATAACGCGACGGCTAAATTACCGATCTTTAAACACTACTACATCCACGAAGGCATCGTGCATGTTAGTGCCGACGGTCAGAAATTCGAAGCCAAGCGAGAAACGTTCCGCACCCGGTACTCCTCTAAATACTTCGGTACCGCCAAGGGGCTCTCGAACGTGAGTCTCAATGCCCATCATATGGCGATTAACAACCGGATCATTGGCTCCAACGAGCATGAAAGCCATTACCTCTTTGACCTGCTGATGAACAACAGTACGGAAATAATCCCGGACGTTGTGTCGACCGATACCCATGGGGTTAACCACATTAACTTTGCGCTGCTGGACTTGTTTGGCTACCAGTTTGCGCCTCGCTACGCCAAGGTGGGTACGGTGATCGAGAAGATGTTTAATGTCACTACCGACAAAGACGACCGCATCCAGCTGAGTCTGAAAAAACCAATCAACACCAAACGCATCATGGATCACTGGGATACCATCCAACGCATCTCGGTATCCCTAGCGCAGCGCAAAACGGATCAAGCTACTCTGGTGCGAAAGCTATCTGCTTATAAAAGTAACCACCCCTTACTTGAAGCGTTTACCGAATACAATCGCCTCGTAAAAGCACGATATCTACTGAGTTACATCGATGACCCTGAACTGCGCAGCCACGTGCAAAAGGCATTGAACCGCGGTGAAGCCTACCACCAGCTGCGCCGAGCGATCAGTCAGGTCAATGGCGATCGGTTCCGTGGCAACAGCGATGAGGAGATAGAGCTGTGGAACGAATGCGCAAGACTAATGGCCAACGCCATCATCTACTTCAACTCTAAGGTTCTGAGCAACCTGCTGCAAAGCTTTGAACATCACGGGAAAGATAAGCTGGCGGAAGCCATCAAGCGAGCTTCACCGGTAGCCTGGCAAAGCATAAATCTGAAGGGAAAATACTTGTTCGGTCAGTCAAGTGAAACGCCGGATATTGAGTATCTGATGGCATCTATCGAGGAATATGTGCCGCTTTCTGAGAAGTAATGCTCCTCTACAGGCTAGGAATGACAGGGCCTACAGAGCGAATTGCAATCTATGGCGGGAAAATCCCCAGAACCCCYKWAWSMTGMGWSCAKMMAMMSSKKATCKRGNWKCGGWWTNSRWYGCNATGNGRGAKSCGCAACAGCCTCTCGTGCCGCCATGCTGCCGATACCAGCAAGCACCTTCTGGCCGAGCTGGCAGGGGTACTGTGTGCCCTGGGCGGCGTTCAGGTGCAGTGCAGCACCCACAAGCACATGAAGTATTGGCAGTTCGACTACAACCCTGCGGACGTGATTGCCAGAGTCGTTGCCAGCGGCTCACTGCCTGATCAAAGGAGCTACCAGTATTACCCTACCCCGAGCGCATTGGCTGCCGAGCTTGTTGAGTGGGCAGAGATCAACGCCTCTGACAGCCTGCTGGAGCCAAGCGCCGGTCAAGGCGGCATTGCCACCCTGCTCCCGGCTGATCAGACCTTGTGCGTCGAGATAAGCCCCCTGCACTGCTCAATACTGCGAGAAAAAGGCCTGCACGTCGTAGAAGCCGACTTTCTTGGCTGGGATAGCCCTGATCGTTACAGCGCCGTCTTGATGAATCCACCCTTCAGCGAGGGGCGCTGGCAGGCCCATGTGGAAAAGGCTGGCCGCTGTATCGCCGCTGATGGTCGCCTGCTTGGAATCCTGCCTGCTAGTGCAAGGGGCAAGCTGGAAGAGCTGCTACCGGGATTCAGGGTCGAGTATGGCCGCACTGTCTCAGGCGCCTTTGATGGTACTGGCATCTCGGTGATCCTGTTCAAGGCGCTGCGGTCTGCTTGAGGCGCTTGGGATTTCTGCTGCTTGCGTGACAATCAAGGCTGATCTGTTGCGGTAAAAAAGCCGTAAAAGGGCTGTAAATAGCCCTTTTGCTCTCGGGCATAGGGCTATCCTGCGCCTGCTTATTTCAATCGAGGTTGCGCGATGAACACATTCACTAAGGTTGTAGTAGCCGGTTTTCTTTCAAGCCTGCTGGTTGGCTGCGGCTTCGGTATGCCCGACTTCCCCACTGAGCCAGGATTATATATCTCAAGCTCGAACGGCAAACTGTTTGTCCGTATGGTCAAGCCAACAGGCGAGATTGTGGACGACAAAGGCTATGGAGGGACTATTTACTCTCCAAACGCCAAGCTGGACGACTGCGGCATTGTCAGCCTGCGCTCCATGGACGAGCGGCTGGTAGAGGTTGTCGTATTGCAGCCAAGCAATAAGTGTCAGTTGCCCGGTACAGCCTTCTACAGTCTTGTACGATAAGTCAAATCATCGACCTTGGGCGACAAAGTGCTTGCGCTGTTTTTGAGTTGGGCTGTATTACAAAAACAGC
>JAESRE010000006.1 GCA_016764775.1 Alphaproteobacteria bacterium | reverse complement strand
ACGGCTTTCCGTATTGCGACGGTGGTGGAGCGGGAATCGGATTTCTCGAACGCCTGAAGGAAACGGGCCTTACCCATCCGAACGGGGATGGCAGGTAAAGTTGCCTGCTACCAGCGCACCCCTTCGTCTTTGGGCTTCCAGGTGATCGGCCGCTCGTAGGACGGGTCTTCCTTGCTCCACAGCGGTTTGAGGAAGCCCTTGATCGCATCCGAATGCTCGCCGACGTCGGTGATTGGCAACAGGCCGCCGAGGTCATGCCCGACAATATCGGTATGATTTACGACTATCCCGCATTGCTGCAAAATCGCCTGATACCCCGCATCGCCGAAGTCTCCCTTCGTAACGGCGATCTGGATACCGCTAAAGAGCTGCTGCAAATCGCATATGAAAACCGTGAGGACATGCACGCATCCGAACGGGCCGCACTGGCTTATCTTCTCGGTGAAGCCTCGCGCCAGACAGGAGATGTCGAAAAGACACTTAAATTCTGGGAACCTCTGACCGTGGGGCGTGACGATTTATATCGTGCTAAGGCGGGGCTGGCCCTCAACCGTTTGAAAATCGACGAAGGTATGATCAAGCCGTCGGAATCGATCGACGATCTCGAGCGCTTGCGGTACGCATGGCGTGGTGATGCGCTGGAGGTGCAGATCAATTACTGGCTCGGTCGCACATATTTCGAAGCCGGAGAATATTTGCGCGGCCTGAAAGTTATGCGGGATGCCGTAACCTTTGATCGCGGTACGCCGCTTGGGCGCCGCGTTGCGGGTGATATGGCGGATATGTTCGCGAATGTATTCTTGAGTCAGGAAATCGAAAAGGTATCCGCACTGGATGCGGTCGCTCTCTATGACGAGTTCAGAGAGCTTGTCCCGTTGGATGATCGTGGTGATATGATTATCCAGCAGCTTGCCGAGATACTTGCCGATGCCGACCTGCTCGAACGTGCGGCAGGCTTACTGGAAGACCAGCTTGATCACCGTCTGCAAGGCACGGATGTTTACCGTGTCGCTATTCGCCTTGCCGCGATCCGTTTGCTGGATAATAAGCCTGACCAGGCGATTGCCGCGCTCGACCGCGCAGCCGCCAAACTCGAAGAATTACCTGAAGAATTTAGAACGCCTTCGCGCTATCGTGAAATCTTGATGCTTCGCGCCCGCGCGCTTTCACGTAAAGGCCGCCCTGATCAGGCCTTGGCGTTACTCAATGGTCTGGATCGCACACCCGAGATGGATTTGCTCCGCAGTGATATCGCATGGACGGCCGGTTATTGGGATGATGCGGGTGAGGCTCTCGATGATGTGATCGTCAATGAAAATATTTCCATGACACGTCCGTTGGAGGATCGTCACGCAACTCTCATTCTGCAGCGCGCTGTTGCGTTGAATCTCGCGGGTGATCGTATCGCGCTTGCGAACTTGCGCGAGAAATACGGCGACCTGATGAAGCAAACGGAAAAAGCCAAAGTCTTTGAGGTCATCACCCGTCCGCGTCAGAACGCCGCTTTGGCCGACCGCGACACAATTCTGTCCATCGTATCCGAAGTCGATTTATTCGAAGACTTTCTGGAATCCTACCGTTCAATAACACCGCCGGTGAATTAATCTCTGATTAGCCTTTATTAGCAACGATTTCGCGAAAAGGTTAATAAATTAACTTTTTCTTGCGTCTTTCGCTGGTTTGCGCTATTTTCCTCCCAATTAAACATAATACATGTCAGGGAATGGAAATGAATTTTAATACTGTAGCTAAAATTGTCGGCTCTAAAATTCGGCAAGCTTTGGATGAAACGCATGGTGTCCTGTTTTCGGCAGCGGATTTATCGGAGGCCATGACAGCGTATAAATATGCAGCAAACGGGCAGCGTTATCATCATGAACTAGGTGTTTACGATACGTTTGATGTGACTGCGGAAGCGGGCCTTAAGTTCATGGATGAAGCTAGAGACAAGCTGCTGAAGGCCAAAGGGGCGTATGACCGGACCTTCGGCAATAGCGAGCACATGCTCAGCTCGGACAGTATTATTCGTGAGGAATTGGGTATATCTCTTTAAAGGGGGGTAGGTGTTCAGGCTTAGTCCCAAATCATGTCCCAGCGGTCTTCAACATCATGACGCAGCTCTCTGAAATCTGCTTTGGCGCCTTCATGTTCAGGGCGCAGGAACATCTCGTTGTAACCGGAGCCGATCATGCCTTGCCATTCTGATTTATAACGGCAGGCCATTTTGCGAGGCTTTTCTGACTGTAAGCGCAACGTGTATTGCAGTTTCACGCCTTCGAAATCACTACCGAAACCGACACCATCGACATCAAGGCCGAGCCGGCTGCGTGTATGGCGTCCCCATTCATAAGCAAGCACGGCTTTGCGATCGAAGCGGTCCTTGATATTGCAATTCACACCTTCCGCTGCGGACAGGCTGAGTTGTTTGTCGGGTTCACTATAGGACGCGCCAAGCACTGGCTCGTTCGCGGCGATGTTTTGTTCGTTTTCTGCTGAGGTCGAACTGGTTTTGTGATGAGTGTAAGGGGTGGCGTGGGCAACATCAAAAGTCGGCGGAGCCGCCAATGGATTGGTATGATGTTCGGCGGAAGTTGTGCATGCTGTTGCGGTCAGTAATATGAGAAGATATCCAACCTTTTTCAATCTATGACACACCCTCATGTTATTGTTTGTCATAACTATATAATAACAGAGTGTGGCTGTATCCCGCAATATATAAGGCTTTCGGGCGAGTTGATTCATGTTTAAACGGGTGGTGGTTTACCGCTAAGCACAAAAGATAAAGCCATGAAAAAGCATAACCTTTTGTGCTTAGCTGTTGTTGGTTACGCTATTGCAGCATTGTTTTGTGCGCTAAGCGGTTTGAAAAATAATCTCGTCGGCTTTGTTCCAAGTGTGTTGCTTGGTGTAAACGCTGATTCTTTCAAGGTCATCTGTGCTGAATGGCTTGCAGATGTAATCGGGAACGCACTTGAAGCGGAAAGCTCGGTCTCTGTCATTTTTGCTATAGGATGAACTGAGCATCACAACGGGGAATTTGTCCAGATCGCGCGCGATATACTCTTCTAGGAATTCGAAGCCGTTCATGCCCGGCATCTTGAGGTCCAACAGGATGATGTCGGGTCTTAAACCCTTTTCCAACATAATTAGACCTTCTTGAGCATTATAGGCATGTGTGACCTCAACGCTGCTGTCTTGGAGTTGGATGGATGCCAAAGTTACAATGTGATGCACTTCATCGTCATCGATTAATAAAATTTTTGAAATAGTCATCGCAAAAGCCCTTATTTTTTCTTTTTGTAAATCTAACCCCTCACGGGTTTTAAAAATTTAGGTGAGGCCAATACGCCTAGCCTGTCTTCTAATATAATCCTAAATTACTTTTTAAATCATTAAAAAAAGAGCTTTAAACTGTATTTTTTGTAAAGTTTTGTGAATTGTTTTTCTAATATAAAATAATAAATTCAATTAAAGAGTATCTATATACCTTTGAGAACAAGATTCAACTGTGCAGGAATGCCTTAAGTGCAGATGATTCTTCGAAATTGTGCGAAATATGCAGGGCTGCTATTTTTGTAAAAAGAGGGAAATTGAATTGGCTTTAGGCACCTATTTATCATTCATCATCACCTGCACCGTCATCGAGCTGACCCCCGGTCCGAATATGGGATATCTGGCGGTAATCAGTGCGAGTGAAGGGCGGCGCGCAGGATTTGCGGCGACTATCGGTATCGCGCTGGGCTTATTGGTCGTGGGGTTGGCGACAGCTCTGGGCGCGGCGGCGGTGATCTCCAACTCTGATATCGCCTATCAGGCGCTGAGGTTGGGCGGCATTCTGTATCTGTTGTATTTGGCCTGGGATAGCTGGAAAGAGGAGCCTGAAAACTCACCGGCGCGGGTCGCGGAGCAAAACTCCAGATATTTCAAAAGGGGTTTAATCGTAAATCTTCTGAACCCGAAAGCAACATTGTTCTATGTCGCAATCCTGCCGGGGTTCGTTATCGATACATCTTCTGTAGCTGTGCAACTGACAACGCTGACAATAATATATGTTCTGGTCGCGACGCTCATCCATAGCACGATTGTTATGCTCGCGGGCACGGCGCAGGCCTTTTTAAACAATGCCAAACGCAGATTGCTGACGCGCAGGATATTTGCGGTCACGCTGATGTTGATTGCTTTCTGGTTTGCATATGAAACGCGGTTATGATTGCAGGATGATCAATCAATAGTTCACGGCGACAGGTTGCCCGTAAAGCGTAACCATATCGTCGCTCACTTCATTGTTGTATTTGATCTGAACAAAGTGGTTGCCGATGACATGGCCGCTGGAAAGGACTTTGCCCTTCTGCGTGCGTCGCTCTTGAAAGCCTCTTTCTGATTTGGTTTTGACGATCATGTCATTGTCCTGCATCTGCTCTTCGCTAATGCCCTGATCCAGCAGAAACTGTTTTCCGAATCTCAGTTCACCCAAATAGAAGGTCTCTTTCGTGAAGTTGGTCACTGCCACTTTTTGACAGTCGCCGACTTGATCTTGGGACAGGTAGTAATAACGGGATCTGAGATATTCAATACCATCCGAAAACACGGTGCAGGAGTTTCCTGAGCAACTGCTTCCCGTCAAAATATTGTCATCGTCAAAAAGGCGGCGCTGTTCTGATGTGCAGCGTTCGAACCTTGGTGCGTTCGCGCTAATGCGGTATCGCGGGGAGATTTCGGCCGATAAATCGGATGCTCCCGTTCCCGTAACGGCGTTGAAAAGCATATAGATCGATGCAAGCACGACGAGGAACAGTATACCCAGCCCGATCAATATCCATTTTACAAACGCAACCATAGTTGCCCCCTTATGTATTGAATTGCGTGTTCGGCTGTACAGCAGACCCTGTGCTAGGGGACGGGTACATTCACCACATCAAAACTTCGGATCAATGATCCGGTAATCAGATACCACCCGTCCACCAGCACGAAGAATATAATCTTGAACGGCAGCGAAATCGTAATCGGCGGTAACATCATCATACCCATCGACATCAGAATGGATGCTGTTACAAGGTCGATAATCAGGAAGGGCAGGAACAACATAAAGCCGATCTCGAAAGCCCTTCGCAATTCCGAAATCATAAATGCAGGCACAAGCACTTGCAGCGGCGCATCCACCGCGCGCTCAGGCACGGGCGTGTCATTCATTTCTAAAAACAGGTTGAGGTCTTGGTCACGGACATGCGCGCCCATGAACACTTTGAACGGGGCAACGCCTTGTTCGAAGGCCTGCACCTCATCAATATCTTCATTGATCAACGGCAAAACAGCATTCTCGTAAACCGCGTTCAGTGTTGGCGCCATGATGAAGAGCGTCAGAAAGATCGCTAGAGAAATCATCACCGTGTTTGGTGGTGTTTGTTGTAAACCGATAGCCGTCCGCAGGAACGACAGCACAACAACAATCCGTGTGAATGATGTCATCATGATCAGGATCGATGGCGCGAGTGACAGAACCGTGAGTAATGCGACGAGTTGGACAACGCGTCCCGTGACTGTACCGTCACCTTCATCACCCAGATCAATATTGATGGCTTGCGCGAAAGCGCTGTCCGCAATGAAAAACGGCAATGCAGCACAGACAGCAAAAAGTAAGAATCGCAAGATCATGATGCTTTATTATCGGGAGACCCGATGTTGGTTTCAACGACTGTTTCGCCTTCGGGGCCGAATATCACCAGATGTTGCACATCGTCACGCTGGATAATCGCGATGCGCCGACGGGCATCCACAGGAATACTTTCAACAATTTTCAGGCGTGCTTTTTCACCCGGTGTAGAGACACGGCCGCTGAATCCGAATTTCCGCAAAACGAGTGCAAGTCCCCCCATAAGTCCGAGCACGAATAAAAGTGCCGCCAGCATTTTAAGTAGGGAAGGGGCTTCACCCGCCATGCTTTCCATCAGCTTTTACCTTTGTTTTCCTGATCGATAATGCCGTGCAGGCTGCCTGCGAGACCGTCCAGAGTTGTGATCATTTCAATGAATTTAGGTTTTAAGGCTTCGGCGACGTTCTTTTCGGCGGCGTTCATATCCGCACAAACGGCTTCGATCTGTCCTTGCAAGGGGTTGAGGTCAACGTTTTTACCCTGATTAACCTGAATTTGCGCGTCTTTGATGTAATTGATCAATGCGTCAAAACGGTCTTCCAGTTCTTGTTGGGTCTGTATGCTCATTCTTCGTCTTTATCATCTTCAAGCCGCACATTAAAGGGGTCGGGCTTCCCGTTCGCGCGATATACATAGGAAAGCACTTCGGCAACCGCCATAAACGCTTCGGTCGGAATAGGGCTGTCCAGCTCGACTTTCGCTAGCATTTCGGCCAACGCGCTGTCTTCGCGGACCTTGATATCGTTTTCGAAGGCGAGCTGTAAAATTTTCTCGGCAAGAACGCCCCGTCCTGCGGCTTCGACGGTGGGTGCATCGCCCCATTCCTTGCCTTCTTTCAAAGCAACGGCGGTTTGTCTTTTTGATTTTTTCTTTATGTTTGAGGGGGTTAACTCGTCTTTGCGGTCAATTTTCCGCCCGTCATCATATTCATCGACCATTTTGGCACGGCTTTCGCATAGTCATATTTGAAAACGCATCATAAGCGTAAATTTGTGTAAAGGTAAGGTATTACAACTATGACAATCGATAATATAGCACTGTTTCAAGGCATAGGCGCAAAAATGGACTATTTAGGCCAACGTCAGCGCATTATAGCCCAGAATATTGCCAATACGGACACACCGGGATATGAGCCGAAAGACCTGAAGCCCGTTGATTTTGGCCGTGTTCTGCAAAGCGTGACAGACCGCAAGAACAAGGTTTCAATGGAAACCACGAATTCCGGTCACATGCCGCCTGATAAACAAATCAACACACGTTCGGATGAGCAGGATGCCACCTATGAAACCGCACCGGCAGGAAATGCCGTCATCATGGAAGAGCAGCTCATCAACGCCAACCAGACGGTTATGGATTACACATTGCTGACCAACGTTATGCGTAAGAATGTCGGCCTGATCCAGACTGCACTCGGACGACAGCGTTAAGGAGGGTATAAGCTATGGGTTCTGAAATTTTAAATGCAATGATGATTTCGGCGAGCGGTATGCGCACACAAGGTACGCGTATCCGTGTAATTTCCGAAAACGTCGCCAACGCAAACACAACAGGTGACACACCGGGGGCTGACCCGTACCGTCGCCAGACTATATCATTTAAAAACGAGATGGATAAAAACCTCGGTGTCGACCGCGTGGAGGTAAACGAGATCGAAGAGGATTTCGAAACACCGTTCCACCTGCGCTATGACCCCAGCCATCCTGCCGCCAATGAAGAAGGCTACGTGAAGATGCCGAACATGAACGCAATGGTGGAAATGATGGATGTGCGAGAGGCACAAAGATCCTATGGAGCCAATCTCGGGATGATCCAGCAATCCCGCGAGATTATGCAACGAACAATTGACTTGCTGCGTTAAAACGGAAAACGCGGTATACTGGAGGTTAAGGAGACAATAACATGAGTGGTCCTTTAGTAGATCCAAGCATTGCCATCAACGCGTACAACACGACGCGCAGCATCGGCAATAATGTCCAGTCCGATACATCAACGAACAAAGCCGGCGGCCCGAGCTTTGCCGAATACCTTAAGGACAGCGTTGAAGAATCTATCGATACTTTGCGCACATCCGAGGAAATGTCTGCAAAAGCCGTTACGGGTGAAGCCGATGTGACCGAAGTCGTGCAGGCGGTAACAAATGCCGAGCTAACCCTGCAGACTGTTGTCTCTATCCGTGACCGCATGGTCTCGGCTTATCAAGAGATTCTCAGAATGCCTATTTAAGCGATTGTTGCTTTTCACCGGCATGTCGGTCTACCTTTAGATTTATGAACGATACCGAAGTCCTCGAAGTTGCACAGCAAGCACTCCTGATCATCATCCAGATCAGTTGGCCTGTATTGACTGTGGGCCTTGTCGTCGGTGTTGCCATTGCCCTTGTGCAGGCATTGACGCAGGTGCAGGAAATTACACTGGTCTTCGTTCCCAAAATCATCGCGATCTTTCTCGCCATGTTTCTGACATTGCCGATGATGATGAAAACTCTGACCGTATTCATGGAAAGCCTCGCGGACCGTATGGTCGGCCTCAGCTAGTTAAGAAAGGAGCGTTTGGCCGTTGGAATCCGCTCTGAATGAATTTCTGACCGTCAGTATTTTTGCATTTACCCTGACCTTCACGCGGATCGGTACGGCGATGATGCTTATGCCGGGTACGGGTGACTCCTTTGTTTCTCCAAAGGTTCGATTACACATTGCTGCGGCGGTTTCTTTTATGTTGTTCCCTCTGGCGATTCCCTATCTGCCTGATCCTATACCGGGCACAATGGGGCTGTTCGTCCTGTTATCCATGGAATTTATGATCGGTATGTTTTTCGGCATGATCGCCCGAACGTTAATCGCTGCGCTTGATACGGCCGGTATGGCGATTTCCCTGTCCGCCGGTTTGGCAAACGGCCAGCTCTTTAACCCGACCATCGCCTCGCAGGGGTCAATCATGGGTGCGTTCCTGTCCGTGACGGGCGTTGTGCTGATCTTCGCCACCAATCTCCATCACCTTTTGTTTATGGGAATCATGGAGAGTTACGAGCTGTTCCCGATCGGCGCGATGCCGGATATCGGGTCAATGGCGGACTTGATGGCCCGTGTTGTTTCCACCAGCTTTGCTGTGGGCATTAAATTTGCCGCACCCTTTATCGTGTTCACCGTTCTTGTGTATACGGGCATGGGTGTGCTCGCCCGCGTAATGCCGCAAATTCAGGTGCTGATTCTGGCTTTGCCGCTGCAAATTCTGGTCTCCGTAACCTTGCTGATGATTGTCTTGTCCGCCGGTATGTTTTACTGGCTGGCGCAATTCGAGCAAGGCATGGTGTTCTTCCTCAGTGTCGCGCAATAGCCGCGTAAAATGGTAAAATAGGTTATGTCAGACGAAAATGATGATGCCCAGAAAACCGAGGAACCCACCCCGAAAAAGATCGAGGAATCTCGAAAGAAGGGGCAGGTTGCAATGTCCCGCGAGGTTAACAGCTGGGTGATGCTGTTCGCGGGGACGCTGGTTGTTGCCATGCTGGCGCCGCATGTCTTCTCTGAAATGGGAGTACTTTTAAGAACCTATCTGGAGCAGGTTCACGTTTTTCCGACCGGTGTCGGTGGTTTTAGCTTTTATTTCGGGCAAGGTATGACCGAAAGCATGAAGATATGGGCCTTTCCTATCTTGTTGCTGGTGCTTGCGGCGTTCTTCGCCCCTTTTGCGCAGGTCGGTCCGCTCTTTGCGCCCGAAGCCGTTAAGCCGGACATCTCGAAAATATCGCCAATTAAGGGGTTTAAGAGACTCTTTTCACTTCGTTCTTTAATGGAGTTCGCCAAAGGCATTTTCAAAATCGGGATTGTCGCTGTTGTCTCCGTTGTGATTCTTTACCCGTATTTTGATAAGTTTGAACACATGATCGGCTTGCCGATGCCGTCTTTGTTGTTCGAGCTACAAACGCTGATCATCCGTCTGATGCTGGGCGTGTTGATTGTCATGGTGGTCGTGGCGGTTGCGGACCTCTCTTTCCAGCGGGCCGAGCACACGAAAAAGCTGCGCATGACCAAGCAGGAAATCAAGGACGAGTTCAAGCAAACCGAAGGGGACCCGCATGTGAAGGCAAAGCTGCGCCAGTTGCGGGCCGAGCGCGCGCGCCAACGTATGATGCAGGCCGTGCCGAGTGCGGATGTGGTCATTACCAACCCGACCCACTATTCCATAGCGCTTAAATACGACCCACAGCTTATGGAAGCGCCGCTATGTGTGGCCAAAGGTATAGATGATGTTGCCCTCCGTATTCGTGAAGTCGCCAAGGAGCACGATATCGAGCTGTACGAGAACAGACCGCTCGCCCGCACACTGTTCGACACGGTTGAAGTCGATGAAAGTATCCCACCCGAGCATTACAAGGCCGTCGCCGAGGTGATCTCCTACGTGTTCAAGCTCAAGGGCAAGCTCAATTAATTATTTCTGTTAGTTATTAGAGGCTTAATGCGCTCTCATGCGCTTGGGGGCTGTTTTTGCGCGGCCTTTTGTGGCAGTTTATTGAATCTATGAAGCTTGATCACTCGGAATTCATTAAGCGGCATCACAAATCCGCGCAGACGCAGGTCTCTGTGCCGCAAAAGAAAGTCGGATACGACAGACTTTTTGCGCTGGTCTTTATGGCGATTTTTTTCGCCTTCCTGTTTGTAGTTCTGACAGATGACGACATGACGGATGTCATGAAGATCGTCACCGTGATGATCTTTATCGTCAGCTCGGTGGTCGGGCTTATTCTGTATCGTGGTTATAAGACGCAGCGCGCACTGGATGAAGAGCTTGATCTGATCCGCGAGGTCATGGAAGGCTCACGCGGCGCACGTCTGATCACGGACAGTGCCGATAACACTCTTTATTATAACCAGAAATTCGAACGTCTTTGCCGTGGTGTCGGACCGCCGGCGTTTTCATCATTGATGAAGCTTTTCGATTACCGCGAAGAAGTTGCCGCACATTTCCGCCTTTTGGCGGATCAGGCGCATCGCGGCCTTACTGATTCGATCGAGTTGTTTTCAAAATATGAAGACAACGAGCGTTGGTTGCTTGTCACCGCTCAGCCGATTTCGGGACGTGCGGGCTATGTCCACTGGCGTCTGGATGATGTGACTGAAAAACACACCGCCGAC
This sequence comes from Alphaproteobacteria bacterium, assembly GCA_016764775.1. GTDB lineage: Bacteria > Pseudomonadota > Alphaproteobacteria > Micavibrionales > Micavibrionaceae > TMED27. The sequence goes on along the minus strand of JAESRE010000006.1, from coordinate 17,010 downwards.
ACCGCCATGCGCGATGAGCGTGAAAAGCTGATCGACTTTACCGATAACGCTCCCGTTGGCTTCTTCTCTGTCAATGAAAAGGGCCGCTTTGTTTTTGCGAACGCGACCTTCGCCCGTTGGCTGGGGGAGGATTTGCAACACCTCCTTACTGCGGCAGAGCTTCACACCTATCTTGTTGAACCACCTGAAAGCGCCGAACCGTTTGACTTAACGGAAGAAGGCGGTATGCGCCAGATCGTTGAGGTGCGCATGAAAGGCGCGGCGGGAGAAACCTTCCTTGCATCCATCAATCAGGTCATTGTGAAAGAGGGCGAGAACCGCGTAAGAACCCGTGCGGTTGTTCACGACCTGACATCCGAGCGTGAAATGCGCATGGCGTTGAAAGCGTCTGAAGACCGTTTCCAACGCTTCTTTGATGAGGCGCCGGTTGGAATTATTCTTGTTGATCAGGACGGTAAGATTGCGGACTGCAACACGGCCTTTGCCACCATCGTTGAATCCTCGATTGAGAAAATCGAAGGCAAGGATTTCGAGCCGATATTGTTTGAAGAGGATCGCCCGACCATCACTGCAGCATTGGGTAAAATTGATCAGGGGCAGCGTCTGGATTCTCCTATCGAGGTTCGCCTGAATGGAAAAAGCGGTCCTGTCGAAGCCCAGATGCACGCCCGAAAGTTCAGGTCTGACGGTAACACAGTGCTGCACTTTATTGACTTAACAGAGAAAAGAGCGCTTGAGGCGCAGTTCGTGCAGTCGCAAAAAATGCAGGCCATCGGCCAGCTTGCCGGCGGTGTCGCGCACGACTTTAACAACTTGCTGACCGCTATAATCGGTTTCTGCGATCTGCTTCTGCTGCGTCATAAACCGGGTGACCCATCATTCGGCGACATTATGCAGATCAAGCAAAACTCCAACCGTGCATCCAACCTCGTGCGCCAGCTGCTCGCATTCTCGCGCCAGCAAACATTGCGCCCGAAAGTGCATGACATGGGCGACATCTTGTATGAACTGTCCCACCTTATCCGCCGCTTGATCGGTGCGAGTATCGAACTGGAACTTGTCCACGGTCAGGACCTTGGACTTGTAAAAGTTGATGAAGGACAGATGGAGCAAGTGCTGATCAACCTTGCCGTGAACGCACGCGACGCTATGGGCGGGGCGGGAACCTTGAAGGTTGAAACCGAAAACTTCACAACACGTAAGAAGAAAAAACTTATCTCCGAAGACCTGCCGCCCGGCCACTGGGTCATGATCAAGGTGAGCGATACGGGCTGCGGTATTCCTAAAGAAAACATGCAGCGCATCTTCGAGCCGTTCTTCACAACCAAAGGCGTGGGTGAGGGAACAGGTCTCGGCCTTGCAACCGTTTACGGTATTATCCGCCAGACGGACGGCTATCTCGATGTGGAAAGTAAAGTCGCATCCAAAAAAGAAACAGGTGGTACGACCTTCACCATTTATCTGCCGCGCACGGATGAAAGCGCGCAAGAAGAGGGCGAAGACGCTATTGATGCCGAGACAATCGAGGCCAAAGATCTGACGGGTACCGAGCGTATCCTGCTGGTTGAAGACGAAGATGCGGTACGGACATTCTCCGAACGTGCCTTGACCAACAAGGGCTATGAAGTCATGACGGCCGACAGCGGCGAAAGCGCGCTTCAGCTCTATGAGAAGCTTGAGGATCAGGCGATCGATCTTCTGGTTACCGATGTTGTTATGCCGAATATGGACGGACCGACGCTGGCTCAAAGAATCCGCCAAAGTAACCCAAAGCTGAAAATCGTCTTTATGTCCGGTTACACCGAAGACAAGCTTAAGGACCATATGGGCGAAAACATTTTCTTCCTCCCTAAACCCTTCACACTCAAGCAACTCGCCGCCAAGGTTAAAGACGTTTTGGGTGAATAAAGTTCTTTTTTTGTTCTTTTTGTTTGACGAGAGAACAAAAATGGTACATCCTGATTCCAGTGATTAAAGATCACAAACTGTTCGCATTCCTGCCATTCATTGCACGCGCAGCGAATCTATGCCAAGAAAGAGGAGGCACACATGGCCGTAACACCTATGAAAAAAGATTCCGATATGACTCAAAATTCCAAAGAAAAACAGCAAGCCCTCGACGCCGCATTGTCACAAATTGAACGTGCCTTCGGTAAAGGGTCGATCATGAAACTGAACGGTGAGCAGAACCCGATTCAGGTTGAATCGGTCTCAACGGGCTCTTTGGGGTTGGATATCGGTTTGGGTATTGGCGGCTTACCGCGTGGTCGTATCGTCGAAGTTTACGGTCCTGAAAGCTCAGGTAAAACCACGTTAGCTTTGCACGTTATTGCTGAAGCACAAAAAACGGGTGGTACATGTGCCATTGTAGATGCCGAGCATGCGCTTGACCCCACGTACGCCAAAAAACTGGGCGTGAACGTTGATGAGCTTTTGATCTCTCAGCCCGATGCAGGGGAGCAAGCGTTGGAAATTGCCGACACACTTGTCCGCTCCGGCGCGTTGGATGTTCTCGTTGTCGATTCTGTTGCGGCACTCGTGCCCCGCGCTGAACTGGAGGGTGAAATGGGTGACACGCACGTAGGCTTGCAAGCCCGTCTGATGTCCCAAGCCTTGCGTAAGCTGACAGGATCTATCAACCGTTCGAAAACAATCGTTATTTTCATCAACCAGATTCGTATGAAAATCGGTGTGATGTTCGGTTCACCTGAAACAACAACAGGTGGTAATGCTCTTAAATTCTACTCATCCGTTCGTTTGGATATCCGCCGTATCGGCGCGATCAAGGATAAGGATGAAGTGGTTGGTAACCAGACCCGCGTTAAAGTCGTGAAGAATAAAATGGCTCCGCCATTCCGTCAGGTTGAATTCGATATTATGTATGGCGAAGGGATTTCCAAAATGGGTGAATTGCTTGACCTTGGTGTTGCAGCAAACCTCGTTGAGAAATCCGGTGCATGGTTCTCCTATGACGATCAGCGCATAGGGCAGGGACGCGAGAACTCCAAAAACTTCCTGCGGGAAAACCCGCAATTGGCTGAAAAGCTCGAAAAACAAATTCGCGCCAATGCAGGTTTAATTGCCGAGGATATGTTGACCGGTCCTGAAAATGACAGCAGCCCCGATCTGGTTCCTGTCGAGGATGAAAAAGAAGATAAGAAGGAAGATGCTAAGAAGAAAGCCTCTTAACCCAACAGGGCCCGTTAATCGGGCCCTTTTTTCTTGCGCTGCCAGCTAGCCTTTTTCCCGCATGATGCGGGATTTTTGTTTGTCCCAATCACGCTTTTTGATGGTTTCGCGTTTATCATGGGCTTGCTTACCTTTGGCCAATGCTATTTCCAGTTTGGCCAGACCGCGTGCGTTAAAGAACAGACGCGTTGGCACAATCGTGTACCCTTGGCGGCTGACTGCCCCCAACAACTTATCTATTTCCCGCTTATGAAGCAGCAACTTACGCTCGCGTTTGGGGTCGTGCTGTAGAGCCTGGCTAGCTTGTTGGTATTCGGGGATATGGGCGTTGAATATCCAGATTTCGGTGCCGTTCGGACCCTGTTTCGGACCGACATAGGCTTCCTTAATGTTGCCTTGTCCATGCCGCAGGGATTTGACCTCCGTACCGGTCAGCGCAATGCCCGCTTCGAATTTATCTTCAAGCGCAAAATCAAAACGTGCTTTTCTGTTATCAACCACCGTGGCGTTGGTCGAGATCAGCCCTGATTTCTTTTTATCTGATTTTTTGGCCACGGCTCTGAGAAAACTCTAGGCAGCGGACGCTTTGGATTCAGACCCGATGCCCGCATATTCCATGGCCGCATCCACTTTCGCACGCGCAGACTTGCTGGCGGGCAGAAGCGGCAGGCGCACTTCATCACTGCACAGGCCCATAAGGCTGGCTGCATATTTTACGGGGGCTGGGTTGCTTTCGCAGAACAAGTCCTTGCCAAGCGGTGCCAGTTTGTCACGTAAAGTTTCAAACGTGTCCATGTCTCCGGCTTCCCATGCGTTTTGCATGTCCGCACACATTTTCGGCGCGACGTTGGCAACAACGGAAATAACGCCATGCCCGCCTTGGGCGAGGAACGCGGCCGCAGTAATGTCATCGCCCGACAACTGGCAAAAATCTTTTCCGGCCATGCGCGTAAGCTCCAGCGGACGAGTCAGATCACCCGTTGCATCCTTGACGCCGATAACGTTCGGCAGCTTCGCAAGTTCGGCCAAAGTCTCGTTGCTCATATCCACAACACAGCGCCCGGGAATGTTGTACACAACAATCGGTAGGGACACAGCGTCATGAATGGCTTTGAAATGTGCATACATGCCGTCCTGCGTCGGTTTGTTGTAATACGGCGTCACAATTAAGGCCGCATCCGCACCCGCATCCTTGGCGTGTTGGGTCAACTCGATCGCTTCACTTGTGGAATTCGATCCTGTTCCCGCAATTACGGGAATTCTTTTCTTGACCACATCGGCGCATCTCTGAACTATAGCCATATGTTCATCATGCGAAACGGTCGGCGATTCACCAGTAGTTCCACAAGGCACCACAGCGTGCGAGCCTTGCTCGATTTGCCATTCAACAAATTTTTCAAACGCGGGCCAATCAATCTCTCCGTTTTTGAACGGGGTAATCAGCGCGGGTATGGAACCTTTAAACATCTCAAATCTCTATATCTTCTGTTATCCAAAGTGACGGGTACTCTATCGATTTCGCCGGCAATAAGCAAGAAAATCGGCGTTCTGACGGCTGTGGCCCTTTTGGTGTCCTCGCAAGCGTCGCTGGCGGTTGATAGTCCCGTGAACCGTTTGCAGACGACACGCGCACAACAAGAGACTGTACGGGGCTTACAGCTGATTGCGCAAAATCAGTGGGGTCTGGCCCGCGACGTCATTGCAAATGCCAAGGACCCGCTTGCCGCAAAAATATATTACTGGCTGCTCTTTACCCGCCGTGGCGAATTCCAGAATTTCACGCGGCTGGCACAGTTTATCAGGGGCAATCCCGAATGGCCGCAGATTGATAGCCTTATCCGCAAAGCGGAGAGAGATATGCCCCGCGAACTCACACCGGATGAGGTTATGGCATGGTTCAGGGATTTTGAGCCACAGACCGCTGACGGCGTAGATAGATATATGGAAGCCATGATCATCAGCGGGCGTCAGCATGAGGCCAAAAAATTCATGGCTGGATGGTGGGCGAATACGACCCTGTCGCGTGATGACCAGAAACATTTGTACGGCAAATATAAAAACTACCTGACACGCGAAGCCCATATAAACAGGTTCGATGCGATGTTGTTCCGTGGCCATGACAGAAACGCGCAGGCGCTCGCCGGTGTTATCGGGCCGGGATATGCGGAGTTAGCGACTGCGCGCATTGCCTTGAGTGATGAGAAGAAGAGTGTAAACGGCCTGATCGCGGACGTGCCTGCGGAATTACAGAATGACCCGGGACTGTTGTATGAACGGTTACGGTGGCGTCGTCGCAATAACCTGAATGACGGTGCGATCCAAATTCTGAAAACGGCTAAAGGTTTGAAACGCGTACATAACCCCGAGTCATGGTGGCGCGAGCGTCACATTATTATCCGTCGCTTGCTGGAGGAAAAGAAATTCGCCCAAGCGTATGATCTGGCCAACAACCATATTCAGGAGCCGGGAGGTTTTGAATACGCGCAAGCGCAATGGGTGGCCGGTTGGCTGGCGTTACGTTTCGTCAACAAACCTACAGAGGCTCTGCAGCATTTTGAAGCCCTGTACGCAAACGTATCAACCCCGATCAGCATGTCACGCGGTGCGTACTGGTCCGGTCGTGCGGCTGAAAAGTTCGATACCAATATCAGCCTGCAATGGTTCGATAAGGCTTCTAAATATTCCACCACATTCTACGGCCAGATGGCCGCCGCACATATGGGCATGACCGAAAGCTTGCCGGGTGCCAAGGCACCGAGCCTGACCGCCGCGGATAAGAGCAACTTCACGAAGGCCGAATTGATTCAGGCAAGCCGTTTGTTCGCAAGTGCGGGCTTGCGGCGAGAAGGCACACAGTTTCTAAATGCATTCGTGCGGAACAAAGGCTCGGCCAAGGCATACCGTTTTGCGGCCGAGTTGGCGCTTGCCGATGGACGTATTCATGACGCCGTTCGCATTTCCAAACAGGCTACGAAAAAGGGATTGTTCCTAACGGCGCAGTCTTACCCCGTGATGACGCAGTATCTGCAATCTGTGAATACCGAATGGGCTTTGGTCCACGCTATTATTCGTCAGGAAAGCGTCTTCGATACGCAAGCCCGCAGCCCCGTAGGCGCGCAAGGTTTAATGCAGCTCATGCCCGCCACCGCGCGAGAGGTCGCCTCGAGGTTGGGCGTTGCACATAACCAGTCATGGCTCACAAGTAACCCGCAGCACAATGTCTTGTTGGGCAGTACATATCTGTCCCGTATGATCGACCGTTATGACGGTGCGTATCCTATGGCCATTGCGGCGTATAACGCCGGACCGGGCAGGGTGGATAACTGGATCAGGGTCTTTGGCGACCCGCGTAAAGGGGAAATCGACTGGATCGACTGGATCGAGTTGATCCCGATATACGAGACACGCAATTACGTGCAACGTGTGATGGAAGGTGTCTATGTGTACCGTTTACGCCTTCGCAATTTGCAAAAGCCTTCAAACGCACCGATCCACATCGCTTGGAAGCTGTAAGCTCTAAAAAAACGCAAAAAATAACATACGGCTGCATGTAAAAAGCGGGCGTTAATATTTTTCAATGATCTCGCGTTCTATACTAAAGACATAACAAGAACCAATACTTTGATATAGGCACGCAGGAGGCGATCGATGAAATTACTTATTGCAGATGACCACACATTATTCCGCGACGCTTTGCTGCAATATATAGCGCGCTCAAACCCGGATGCCATCGTGGAACTGGCGCGGGACTTCTACCACACGCAGGACATCCTCGAAGAAGACGCTGATTTCGATCTTGTCATTCTCGATCTGCGTATGCCCGGAATGAAGGGGTTGGAAGGCGTGCGCACCTTACGTAAAGATTACCCGGACATGCAGGTGGCACTTATGTCGGGCGTTGCAAGCGATGAAGATGTACAGGCCGCACTGGATTTGGGGATTTCAGGATATTTTCCCAAAACACTCTCGGGCAAGGCTCTGATCAGGGCGATAGAAGCCGTTCTGGAAGGGGAGGTCTTCGTGCCCTTCGAACGCGACCCGCATCAAATCCGTCCGGCGTATTATGATGATGGTTACTACGGACAACGGTTAATGACGGGTGTTTCTGGTGTGGCGCAAAGCGGTTTGTCCCGTGACGATTTCAGCCTGACGCCGAGAGAGCAGGACGTGCTGTTCTATCTGGTGACAGGCGCATCGAATAAAGACATCGCTAGCGCACTCGAACTTCAAGTGGTGACCGTTAAGCTTCATGTGCGTGGAATATGCCGCAAGCTGGGCGCAAAAAACAGAACGCAGGCTGCACTTATTGCTGTAGAGAACCGTATTGTATTAAAGCCGCCTGCTGAAGCACGCGCCTAAATTGCTTTACGCCCTTCAAAAAACCATGTGGCGACGGTCAGCGACAACAGGATGAGCAAGGACGCCCAAAGCGGCAGGAACGGTTCTTCGCTGGCGCCGGTAACCGCATAGGCGTTCGTGTTTTCAACCGCCAGCCAATCACGCCCCGCAAACGGGCCGTTAGTCCGCAAGTTTACAGCGGGCGATGCGTTTTCCGACAGCCACAGCATACCGCCTTCGGACAGTTCGGTTAACGGCTCCAGAATGGCACCGCTCGTCAGAACATTACGGAATTCGGGCGGGTCGACTTCACCTACAACGACATAGCGGAGCTTCCGGTCAGCCGTTTCAAATTTGTAAATCCCTGTTTCATTGGCGCGGTGAAGTTTCTCCAGAACGCCGTTATTATTCGGCAGCATGGTTAATTCTTCAGTCTCGCCCGACGGCTTGGTCATGGTGACGGTGTCTTGCTCGCGCTCATATGCGGCGCGTTGAATGATCAGGGTCTGGCCGTCAACTTTGACATCCAGTGCTTGTTCATCCAGTTCAGGTTCCTTCATAAGCCAATGCACGGTCCGTCGTAAAAGCTCCGCATGCGGTCCGCCACCGTCATAACCCCGTGCCCAGAGCCATATATGATCACTGGCAATTTGCGCAACACGTCCGTCCTTTATGCGTTTCAGGACCAGCAACGGCTGTTCACGCACCCCTGTCATGAGCGTATCACCTGTCACACTGCTCAAGCCGATCTGGCGGTTCCATTCCCCCCAGCTTTCCGAACTTTCATTTGAGGCTCGTGGGGTCCATTGCAGAGCACGTGTAACCGGGTGGCCGTTACCGCGTTCGCTAATGGTGGGTACAAAACTCTGGTCCAGAACTTCGCCTGTCGGTTCCGCAGGTAAAATACCGCGAAGCCCTGTGTAATAGATTGAATCATCACTGGCGAATGCCGGACCACTGGCTTCGAGGAACGCGCCACCTTCTTCGACATATCGCGATATATTCTTGAAATAATGATCGGGCAAAATACGGTTTACGCGGTAACGGTCGAAAATGATCAGGTCAAAATCGTACAGTTTGAGCTCGAACAATTCGCGGAATGGGAAGGCGATCAGAGACATCTCGCGCTGAGGTGTCGCGTCAATTTTGTCGGGTTCGCGTAAAATCGTGAAGTGTACAAGGTCCACACTGGGGTCTGCTTTCAGCAGGTCACGCCATGTCCGTCCACCGGCGTGTGGCTTACCCGAAACCAGCAACACGCGCAGGCGATCACGAACGCCCTGAAAGTCAATGGCGACACTGTTGTTGCGCTCGGTCAGTTCCCCCGCTAACGGTTCGACTGTCATCGCAAAAACATTTTGCCCCGCATGCTCGACGGGCAGGGTCATCGTTTGTATTTCGCCGACACGCACGGCACGTCTTTGTGTGGTGCCGTCAGCGCGACGCAGTGTCACATAGGTAACCGCGTTCGGGTCATTCGTGCCGCTGTCCTCGATTTTGAATTCAACACGAATATCCTGTCCCACAATCCCGTAGGCGGGGGCATTGGTCAGAACAATACGGCGGTCGACTTCGTTCTTTTCACCGTTGAGTAAAACATGCACGGGTCCGTAGCGGTCCTCCAGAGCATCCGCAGGCGGCATGTCGTGGATTTGCCCGTCGGTGATAATGAACACACCCGCACGGCGGCTTTCGGGAACGTCGGCAAAAGCTTCCTCCAGTGTCGCGAACAAATTGGTACGGCTCGACAGCTTCCCGTCACGCGGACCGTTTATCACACGCGTTTCTATGCGCTCCATCTCGCCAAGCGTGCGCTCCAGATATGCGACCGCCTGTTCGGTTCGTTCAGCCCGTTCGCCGAAGCTCTGACTGGCGCTTTCATCAACGATGATGACGGCAATGCTGCTAACGCCTTCGCGTTGCTCTTCATGAATGGACGGGCCGCAGAGCAGGAATATAAAGGCCGCAAAGGTTATCAAACGAAATAGCGGCAGCTTTTTGACACTGATAATTTTAAGGGCAATCGTCACAGCCCCCAAAATGGCCAACACAATAATGAATTGCTGGTCGATTACGGGAGAGAAATGCAGGCTGAGGCTTTGTGCGTTTATTGCGTTCATTGGTCCAGCCTCTCGAGAATGTGGGGGACATGGACCTGATCGGTTTTGTAGTTACCGGTCAATGCATACATGACGAGATTGACGCCGAAACGTATCGACATTTCATGCCGTTCGGATTTACCTGTCATATATTGGCGGTTGTTGCGTTCGATAACCGTCAACTCCGACCACGCGCCCGCCCAGTCATTGCCGCCGAGAATGACGGAGGAAACCCCGTCGCGGTCATTGGTGTTCTGGTTTTCCACCCACAGCTTCGCGTTTTCAAAGCGCCCCGGATAATTGTCGAGCAGATAAAACGCACGCGACAAAACATGGTCTTCGGGAATTTCCTGTAACGGCGGAATGTTGAGGCCGCCCATAAGGCGCTGCAAATCCTCTGAACGTGCCGACCCTTGCCGCGTATCGACCAGAATGGTGCCACCATGATCCAGATAGTCTTGTAAATTACGGATAGCCTCTGCGCTTGGTCGCTCCTGTGATGAACTGATCGGCCAGTAAATGATCGGGTAAAAGGCCAATACGTCCGTCTCCGGGTTCACTGATTGTACCCCCGCAGGTTCGGCGGATGTGCGGATGTTAAGTGCAGCGGAGAGTACCTCCAGCCCTTTGCGGGTTGTATTGTCGATGTCGGCATTACCCGTTTGAATATATGCGAGATACAAATCTTTAGAGGCATCTGCATTCTGCTGAGCCGCTGCCTTCATCGGGCTGAGCGTGAGTAGGGCAAAAACGGCAAATACGCTCACTGTTTTGGCAAACGGAATTTTGATGCGCGCAAAGTTACGGGACAGGAACGCCATGATCAGCGCATCAATGATCAACAAGATAAAGGCCGCGGCCAGCAGGTTCGGAATAAGATCGGTTTCATAGCTCTGCCCGTATGGATGCAAAGTAAGGTTACTTTCACTCGCGATGGCTTTGATTTCGGGGATGCTGTCGCCAAGGTTGAAAGCTTGCTGTAATCCGCCTGCGGCGTAAAAACCGGGCGGGTGATCGGGTGACGGTGCATATTCATCAACGGTAGCCAGATCGAGAGGTTTGACTTTCTGACCGGGGCTTTGCAATGTGCCGAAACCATCCATGATGCGCACAGGTTGAAGCGAGCCGACGCGGTTGGTGTTGATCGCATTACTTTGGCCCGCGAAGGTCATGATACGTTTGAGCATATCAACATAGACACCCGAAAGGGCGAGGTCGGACCATAACGGTGAAGCCGTCGTGTGCACCATGACCAGCAAGCCTTGCTCTTGCTGTTTGGCTGTGATCAGCGGTGTGCCGTCCTCAAGCAACATCCAGCTTTGCGCTGCGTTCTCGTCGCCCGTATCGGCGCTGACGGCGGGCAATATCTGGCCGGATACCTCAATTTGATCATCAAGCCCGATACCGTAAAGCGGGCTGTCCGGCGTAAGCGGCTCTATTTTTAGAGGTTTGTCCCAGCTTAATGACCCTTCCACGTTTCGCGCTTCGGGCCTTAGCGGCAGAGGTGTTAACGCATTCTGGCGATTGCTTTGCGTCATATTCGGTCCGGCAAAGCGTAACAACAAGCCGCCTTCATCAACCCATGTGCTCAAGCTGTTCAATGCGTCCTGTGGCATTGTGCCGATATCGGGCAGGATGATGACGGAAGGTTCAATGGCCAGAATATCATCAAGGCTGCCTTGGGAAACGCTTGCATATGGCTCAAGAGCTTTACGCAGGTAGAAACTGTCCTCGGTGAATTGCCGTGTTTGCGCAATCTCGGCGGAGGAGACGATACCGACAGATTTCGGTCCGCCTACATTATCGAGAAAATATTTCGCATTCGCCCCGCGGGCGCCGGATATCTGAAAAGAAGATACGCGGTTTTGCAAGGAGGACGGAATGTCAAAGCTAGCCGTGAGCGGGAAACTTTCCCCTGCCGTTTCTACGGCGATTTCATCGAGCAATGTGCCGCGCTCGCCTAACAGCTGAACGCGTATGGGTGTGTCTCTGCCGGTGCTGGGTCCTTCAATTTCTATTTCGGGTTGCGTGCTGAAGCCTTCGTCGCTTTTAAGCGCGAGAGGCAGGTCAACGGACGCGGGGGCATATACGGCAAAGCCGCTTTTATTCTCCAACGCATCGATAAGTGCATTGTGTTTGAGATGCCGCACACCGTCCGAAAACCAGATAACGGTACCGTCAAACGCGTCCACAGCTTCAGCGACAGATTCGAGGTCAGGTTTCCATGGGTGCGGTTTTGTCGCACGCAATTCTGAAAGCGCATCACTTTCGGTGCTTGGCTCTGGCAAGGCGGGCGCCGTTCCTGCTTCGGCGGACGTGGTAGCCATAATCCGCATTTGCTGGTTATTGCGCGCAGCCTGCTTGATCTGGTTTTCCGCTGCTGTCTGGATATCATCCCAGTTCTGCGCCGCCGACCAGCCGTTATCGACCAGCAACAATACATCACCGCGTGTCTCTGTCGCCTCCAGCGGATTGAGAACAGGACGGGCCAGCGCAAGCAACAAGAGTGCGGCCATCAGCATACGGAGCAGTAATATCCACCATGGTGTGTGGCTTGGCGTGTTTTGTTTGGGCTGCAACCCTTCCAGCAGCCGCAGGGCAGGGAAGGCGACAACCTTCGGTGTCGGCGGTGTAACGCGCAACAGCAGATACAGCGCGGGCAAGGCCAGTAGTGCCAGCAAGGCAGTCGGGTTCAGGAAAGCGAGGTTGGCAAAGAAACCGTTCATATCCGCGCCTCCGCCAACCAGAGTGTTTTGAGTGTGTCCTCAAACGGCGTGTCTGTGCGGTGGAGAACGTAACGCCAACCCCATTTCATGGCGAGATCCCGTACCGTATCAATCTGTGCCTGTATACGTTCGGCATAATCCTGTCGGATATCAACGGCATTGCTGACCAATTGGCTCTTTTGCCCGTACATGTCTTCGAACAAAATACGCCCCTCATAGGGAAGCTCGATCTCGGCAGGGTCCAGCACATGAATAAATGCGCCGTTTTGCGTCCGCGCCCCATGTCCTGAAAACGCAGCTTCAATCTCTGCGGGCGGCTCAAGGAAATCGCTGATGGCGTAAAAATGCGCGTGTTTGGGCATTTGAAACGCGGAAGGCATGCTTTCCGGCGCAGCTTCCATCAGCGTTTGTTCGAACTCTTGCAGTTTTTTCTCTGAATGACCTGCACGCCCCGTTGCGGGAAAGCCGACCAATTCCCCCATGCGTGAGTGCAGCAGAGCAAGCGTCAGGCCGATTACGGCGGCCGCATCCTGCTTTGAATACTGGCTGCCTTCGGATTGAAACCGCATATCCGTATTACGCTTCGCCCAAATCAGGCAGGTCTGTGCGCTGTGCTGTTCTTTCTGGCGGATAAAGACACGATCGGTTTTCGCACTTTGCCGCCAGTCAATGTCGCGGGGCATGTCGCCGGGTTGGTATTCACGGAACTGCCAGAACGCATCACCGCTGCCTGCGCGTCGCTGCGGGTTGTTCCCGTGCAGAATGTGATAGGCCGTGCGAACCGCCAGCCGCTTGATATCGGGTATCTGGCTGGCCGTGCGTTCGGCTTCGGTGCGCAAATTCGGAAAACCCGGCATAACGTCCTTACAAGGCGGATGCGAGCTGTTCGATCACATCTGTTTTGGTTAGACCTTCGCTTTGTGCTTTGTAATTCAGCGCCATACGGTGCTGGAGCACAGGCACGGACAAGGCAACGACATCATCAATCGACGGGGCGGAGCGACCATCCAGCAATGCACGTGCGCGGGACGCGAGCATCAATGCCTGCGACGCACGCGGGCCGGGCGCCCAGGCCACAAATTCATTCACCGTGTCAGATGCGTTTTCGTCGGGACGTGCGGACCGTACCAATTTCAGAATGCTTTCCACGACTTGCTCGCCGATCGGCATGGCACGAACAAGCTGCTGTATATCCATCAAATCCTTGTCGCTCATGGAGTTCTTGGCTTTCGCGTCTTTAACGCCCGTTGTGGCGAGGATGATATCGCGCTCGGCCTGTTCATCTGGGTAAAGTACATCCACTTGCATCAAAAAACGGTCAAGTTGCGCTTCAGGCAAGGGGTATGTCCCTTCCTGTTCGATCGGGTTTTGCGTTGCCAGCACATGGAACGGTTTCGGCAGATCCTGTGTCTTGCCTGCTGCACTGACGCTGCGTTCCTGCATAGCTTGCAACAAGGCGGACTGTGTTCGCGGCGATGCACGGTTGATCTCGTCCGCCATGAGGAGCTGCGTAAATACGGGGCCTTCGATAAAGCGGAATTTGCGTTTGCCTTTGGAATCTTCTTCCAAAACCTCTGACCCCACGATATCGGCGGGCATAAGGTCGGGCGTACATTGCACGCGGTTGCTGTCTAGCCCCAGAACAGTCGCTGCGGTATCAACAAGTAGGGTTTTCGCAAGGCCCGGCACACCGATAAGTAGGACATGGCCGCCCGATGCGAGCGTAACCAGCGTGTTGTCCACCACTTCCGTCTGGCCGATGACGATCTTTTCTATTTCTTTCTTGGCTGCGGTGAGCTTGGAGACGGCTTCGTCAAAGAATTCTTCGGGCTTAATACTGGATTTCGGCACTGCATACTCCTGCTTTGAATGCTGGTACAAGTTATATTAAGAGTATTAGAGCATTTGAAAAGGTCTGACTATGCAAGAAGAAGAGAATACAGGCGATTTTCGTATAGCGCAGGATGGTACATGGTTTCACGATGGCGATGAGATCAAGCGCGAAGCCCTCGCGCGCCTGTTTGCCACACGTGCGCTGAAGGTCGACGAAAATGGTGACTACTGGCTCGCTACGCCTTACGAGAAATACCCCGTAGAGGTCGAAGATGTACCGTTCGTAATCGTGAATTATGAGCAAGAAGGCGATGATGTAGTGCTCAAAACCAATATGGATGAACAGGTGAAGGTGAGTCCTTCCCATCCGCTGGAGCTGCGTAACAATATTCCGTATATCGATGTGCGTGACGGGTTGTATGCTCGTTTGGGCCGTTCCGTGCTGTATAATCTGATTGAGGAATATGGCGCGGAACTGAAAAGTGGCGGTAAAACCTACAAATTGGGTGAGTTATGACCCCTGATAAGACTATCCCTGTGCAAGACTGGATGGCATCAGCAGGCGCAACACAGATATTCGAAGCATTAGGCGAAGAAAATGCGCTTTTTGTCGGTGGTTGCGTGCGCAACGCCTTGCTGGATAAGGATGTGGATGACATTGATTTGGCCACTAAAACCTCGCCTGAGGACGTTACGGATAAGCTGGAAGTCGCGGGTATCAAAGTCATTCCTACAGGTATCGAGCACGGCACAGTCACGGCCGTAATTGACGGTAAGCCCTTTGAAATAACCACATTGCGTAAGGATATCGAGACCGATGGTCGCCGTGCGACGGTCGCCTTCACCGATGATTGGGCGGAGGATGCGCGCCGCCGTGACTTCACGATGAATACCTTACTGGCGGATCAGGCCGGAAACATCTTCGATCCGCTGGGGCAGGGCATAGCCGATTTGGAAGCCCGCAAAGTGGTCTTTGTCGGAGAGCCTTCTGAACGAATTGAGGAGGATTACCTGCGTATCCTTCGCTATTTTCGCTTCCATGCCCTGTATGCGCACGGCGAACCCGATGCCGACGCACTTATAGCGTGCTCTGAAGCGGCGGGGCAGATAAAAACCCTCTCACGGGAGCGGATAACGCAGGAAATGTTTAAAATCCTGTCCGTGGATGCGCCTGCTAAAATATTGAAATTAATGAATGATAATAATATATTGGCAGATATAATTCATGTGGAGGATGAATTTTTAACGATACGTCACGTTTCTAAATTTCAATGTGACTATAATTTACGTTTTTTGGCTTCAAGGTTCCTTGTGTTGGCTGATTTCGAGGACAAAAACATCGAAAAAATGCAGGACTACATTTTGTTTCCCAAAGTCTTTCTGAAGGATATGGCGGCTATTCAAAACGTATTGGCTTTACCCGATTTATCTGATGAAAAGACGGTCAAAACCGCGATTTACAAACATGGCCGTGTGCCGACGGCGCAGGCCTTAATGATCGAACTGGCCCAAGACCGTGTAATGAACGGCTATGCCCCCAAAGCACTGGATATTGTACAAAACTGGGATGTGCCGAATTTTCCTTTATCGGGTGAGGACTTGATGAAAGAAGGGTTCGAAGCCGGTCCTGAACTGGGTGCGGAGCTGAATCGCCGCCAAGAGGCTTGGATCGCCAACGGATTTAAGTAACTTCAATACCGCGTATGGAATCGAATAGCGCGTTCGTTTGTTCAACGCTGTTCGCGTGCATTTGCAATTTATCCAGCATGCGGCTGGTTAAACCGCTAATCAAAGCATCGCCGTCGGGCAGTTGCTGCCTGACTTTCTCCAGCCCCATAGGGGAGCTATTTCCCTCTATCAGCCAGATGTGCCCGCCGCGATCGACTTTTAGGTCCAGACCTATATAGGACATGTCGTGAATTTGATGCAGATGTCTGGCCAGGTTTTCCACTTGCGCCCTAATCGATGGATCGTCTATCCCCCGAATAGTCTCACCACCCCATATGGCTGCATTTGCTTCATCGGCTTGGTCTATTGTGCGTTCATACATAATGAGGCATTCACCATCCAGACACATTGCACGAATTTCAGGAAACGCGCTGTGAGCATCTCCCAGATATTGCTGTGCCAGTAAATAATCGCCGCATGACGGGTCTTTACGGATAGCGGAGATGGCGCTCAGCGCTTCTTCGGGCGTGTTGGCAATAAATACGTTTTTCGATAGGGAGCCTGAATTCGGTTTTAAAACGAACGGGAAGTCGAGGCTATGGGCGCTGTCTGCGACATGCCCCGTAAGTTGTTCCAGAATCTCGGCATCGCCGCGAGGATCGGTCTTGAGAATAGCCTCGGTCTGGGGGCGCAGAACATGGCCTTCAACAGCTTGGTAAAGCGCCCACTTATCGTTGATAACGTTTGTCGCATGCGGAGGGTTAAAAGGCGTGGTGCCGAACATGAAGACGCTCTTCAAACCGCCTGTATTGATGGTAACTGTAGGGCTTTCGGAAATGCCGTCATGCTCAGAGGCCGCTGAAAAACCCTCTCGGGCTTTTGCGGCTCTGTAAACAAAGCTGGCTAGATATTGTCTTCGCACGCAGAGAAGCTAGACAGTTATGGTAATTCTGTCAAAAAGTAGTAGTGCAATGCAGCAAACGCTAATTAACACGCAATGTCGCGCTGTTAGCCCGCTTCCATAGTGGGGGCTACACCGTAAAACGCGCCGTTGACCTTCTCTGATGATTGCGGTCTGCGTCCGGTTTTTCCGCGTCGCTCCAGATAGTCGTCCAAAGCCTCAACTTCATGATCGGGGGCATCGCCGACATCTCTCG
>JAESRE010000005.1 GCA_016764775.1 Alphaproteobacteria bacterium | reverse complement strand
CCTGGAACAACCTGCCCTCGAGTGAGGGCGGATTAAGTTGCTCTAACTAGTTTGATTTAGGGAGTGTCCGCCGGTTGCCGGTTTTGCGAAAGCGGGAAAAAACGGCCAGGTTATTGCGCACGGCCTCCTTGTCGAGGTCCATTTTCGCTAGGTTGCCGGCCTTTTTCATGTCGCCGAGATGTTGTGCTTCGAAAATCTGGCCGTAAAGCTCCGCCTGCCCGCTTTTGATCGGCTCGTCATACGTACGGCCCTGCGCCTCAATCATAAGGCGTTCAATGGTGCTGCGCGGTTTGGGAATATTCTTTGGTTTTTTGGGCGGAAGCGGGATGAAAGCGATATCTCCCGGCTCTTCTTCGACAACGCCCGGCTGATCAGCATTGTCCGGCGTGGCTTGCTCATCGGCAGATGCAGACGAGCCGGATTCAAAGGTCGTCCTGCCCATATTCATGATTGCCTCGATCAGCGGGTGTGATCCCGCGTCTTCTGACTCGGCTTGCTCTGCAGGCTTTTTGTCCGGCACGGGGACAGGGTCCGCATATGCATCATAAAGGCACAGCGATACGATGCTGCATGATAGGAAAGAAAACATGCAAAAAGCTGTAATCGGGTTCGCGCGCACAAGCGGCGAGTATTTGCGAGAACGGGCTTTAACCATAGCTTAGGGAAATACCACGAATCGAAATGAAGTGCTATATCATTAAAGTCTAAAGGGCAAAGAGTTAATGCCCGCTTTAATTTCGATAAAGTTTTAGGAACGTAACGCGGCGAGTTTGGCTTTAATCTGGAGCATATCCGCCCAGACCGCCTTTTTCTGCGCAGGTGTTCTGAGCAAATATGCAGGGTGATATGTCGCGATCCCCGGAATGGCAGACGCTTCACCTGGCAAGGATTGTGGCGTGTAGTCATGCCATGTTTTACGCAGGCGGGAGATACTATCGCCGATCGCCAATAAGGACTTCGCCGAAACCCCGCCGCAAAAGATCAGTACTTTAGGCTGGATAAGCTGGATATGACGTTCAATGAACGGCAGGCTGACCTCGATCTCCGCAGGGCTAGGCGTGCGGTTGCCGGGCGGACGCCAATTCAGAATGTTGGAAATATAAACGGCTTTTTGCGGGTCGTCTTCGCTGCGTGATAGATCAATGCAGGCAAGAATCTTATCGAGCAATTGCCCGCTGACACCGACGAACGGCTTGCCCTGACGGTCTTCGTCCGCGCCCGGTGCTTCACCGACCAGCATAACCTCGGCTTTCGGGTTTCCATCGCAAAAGACCAGATTGGTCGCCGTCTTTTTAATCGCGATACCATCGAATGCTGTGATGGCGTCTTTTAACTCATCCAGCGTTTTGGCGGCCTGCGCCAGCTTCACGGCTTCGGCCCGCGCATCGGATGCGCCCAGCAACACGTCTTGTTGCGGCGGCGTGGCATATGATTGTCGCGCAGGTGCCGTTTGTTCTCTGGCAGGTTCTTTAGCAACAACGGCCGGCTTTTCTTTAACTTTCGTGCGGTCCACAGGCGCATCAACCAGTGCCTCATCAACGCCGTGATCAAGGTAGAACTGTAATGCTGCTTTTTGTGCGTGAGCCTGCATTCGATTTTTACTCTAAAAACTCTATATTAACTATGACTTACACATTAGAATGTTTGAACGAAATAACAAAGGAAGAAGTCTTTTATGCCCGATTCAATCCGATCCGACCGCGAGAACATGGAATATGATGTTGTTATTGTCGGGGCGGGGCCTGCGGGGCTTGCATGCGCTATACGCCTCAAGCAAATCGATGAAGCTTTAAATGTGTGTATCTTGGAAAAAGGCTCCGAAGTGGGCGCACATTTGCTCTCGGGTGCCGTGCTCGAGCCGCGTGCGCTGGATGAACTGATTCCCGACTGGAAGGATAAGGGCGCGCCGCTGGAAACCGAAGCGACCAAAGACAAGTTCATGTTCCTGACCAAGGACAAAGCCTATCCATTTCTTACACCGCCGCAGATGCATAATAAGGGCAATTACATTATCTCCCTTGGCCGTCTTGGCCGTTGGCTGGCCGAACAGGCTGAAGGTCTAGGCGTCGAGATATTCCCGGGCTTTGCAGCTGCCGAAGTTCTTTATAATGACGACGGGCAAGTGATCGGTGTTGCCACGGGTGATATCGGCATCGATGCCAACGGCGATAAGAAGGACAGCTTCGAACCCGGTATGGAATTGCATGCCCGCCAAACGGTTTTTGCCGAAGGCTGTCACGGCTCCCTGACCAAAACACTGGTCGCGCAATATGACTTACGCAAAGACAGTGATCCGCAAACCTACGGTCTCGGCGTGAAAGAAATCTGGGAAATTGCTCCTGAAAAGCACCAGCAAGGCCTGACGGTTCATACGATAGGATGGCCGATGGATAAGAAAACCTATGGCGGATCGTGGATTTACCACATGGAAGACAACATGGTCTCCGTCGGGTTTGTCGTCGGGCTGGATTACGAGAATCCCTATATTTCCCCGTATCAGGAAATGCAGCGTTTCAAGACGCACCCCGCCATTCGTGATTTGTTCGAAGGCGGACGCCGCATTGCCTATGGCGCGCGTGCGTTGAACGAAGGCGGATATCAATCCGTACCGAAGCTGAGCTTCCCCGGCGGCGTTTTGATCGGCGATACAGCAGGCTTTTTGAATGTACCCAAGATTAAAGGCAACCACACGGCGATGAAATCGGGCATGGTCGCAGCGGAGAGTATTTCGGAGCTTTTGAAAAGCACGGAAGGCTATGGCAGCGAATGCACGAGCTATGCCGACAACCTCAAAAAGACATGGCTTTGGAAAGAGCTTAAAAAGGTCCGCAACATTCGCCCCGGCTTTCATCGCGGGCTATGGATGGGGCTTATCAATGCCGTTTACGAAACCATCACCATGGGCTTGTCGCCATGGACCTTTAAAAACCATGCCGATTACAAACAATTGAAACCGGCCGACCAGTGCGAGAAGATCGAATATCCCAAACCCGATGGTGTGCTGACATTCGACCGCCTGACATCCGTTTCCTTTTCGAACACCAATCATGCCGAAGACCAGCCGGTACATTTGAAGGTCAAAGACGAGTCTCTCCCCGTCGAGGTGCATTACGCGAAGTATGGCGGGCCATCCCAATATTATTGTCCGGCCGGTGTATACGAATTTGTTGAAGACGACGCCGGAAATACTAAATTTCAAATTAACAGCCAAAACTGCGTACATTGCAAAACATGTGACATCAAAGACCCTGAACAAAATATCAATTGGGTCGTGCCTTTAGGCGGAGATGGACCGAATTATCCAAATATGTGATAATTAATTATAGAATAGACAAACTATAGAAAGCCGGACTTTTGGAGAACTTACGTAGCCTTATCGCGCTCTCACTCGTATTTGCCGCCCTTTTCTATGCAGGTTTACATTTCAGCATAGAAACTGCGGACGAGCGAGATGTTGTCGAACCCGAAGCGGGCATGGAAGCCGAAATGGCCAAGATGGATGCTGCCATGGACGAAGCAGCCAAGGTCCCTCTTCCATCCTATGAAGGCTCAAGCATTTCAGGCAGTTACCTCTCCGGTCGGTTTGCGCAACGTCACCATGACTGGAAAAAAGCCGGAACGTATATGGATTACGTACTGCAGGACCAGCCTGACAGCAGTATCCTGCAAAAACGCGCGATGGTTCTGGCTCTAGGCGCAGGTAATTACGAGCGCGCTTTTAGTTTTGCCTCGAATGTTGTCGAAAATTACGATCAGAGCGACTCCCTTTCGCTGATCCTACTGACAACAAAAGCTTTGCATGAAAAAGATTACGAACGCGCATCCGCCTATATCGGCAATATGTCGGGCGGCGGTCTGTCGACATTCCTTTTACCGCTTCTGGAAAGCTGGTCTGACGCTGCTTTAGGTGAATATAACGTCACAGACCTGCAATCAAACAGCATCCACCTGTATCATGCGATGCTGATCTCCCATTACATGGACAAGACGCAGGAAATGCGATCCTTGCTTCAAAAAGCGCTTGTGACAGGCGACTTCAATGTCGAAAACATCGAGCGGCTGGGCGATATCTATGCCGAACTGGGCGAATATGAAGAAGCGCAAAAGCTCTATGAGCAAGCGTTGAAAATCCAGCAAGGCAGTGCGCAGATCAAAGACAAGCTCGAAGCGGCCACCAATAAGCAGCCATCCGATCTGTACATCCGTGCGAAGTCACCTGAAATGGGGCTGGCGGAAGCGTTCTATGACATGGGACGTTTACTGTCGCAGGAATACAGTGACGAGAGCGCACGCGTGTTTGCCCGCATGGGGGCGTACATAGACCCCACATTTCTGGATAACACATTCCTGTTGGCGAACATCGCCATTCGCAACGAGCGCCTCGATGACGCGGTAGCCTTGTTTGAAAGCGTGCCTGAAGGTCGCGAAGAGTATCTGCCGGCACGTCGTAGCATGGCGGAGATACTCGCCGAACAAAACCATACTGACGAAGCGATCCAACATCTGGAAGAGCTGGTCGATTCCTATAATGATCTGGAATCCATGATCCAGATCGGTGACATTCACCGCAGCGAAGAAGATTTCCCCAAAGCCATACAGGCATATAACCGTGCGGCAGATAAAATCACGGATATGTACGGCAAGATCCCTGAAGATTACTGGCACCTGTATTATGTGCGTGGCATGTCTTACGAACAGAATGACCAATGGAAGAACGCCGAGGCGGACTTACAATCAGCGCTCGATTTCCAGCCCGATCACCCTTATGTGCTGAACTATCTCGGCTATGCCTGGGCGGATCAGGGCGAAAACCTCGACCGTGCACTGGATATGATTTCAAAGGCCGTGGAGCTTCGTCCGAATGACGGTTACATCACCGACTCACTGGGCTGGGTGTATTACCGTATGGGGCGCTATCAGGAAGCCGTGCCCTATCTGGAGCAAGCCGTAGAACTCCTCCCCTATGATCCCGTCATCAATGATCATCTGGGCGATGCGTATTGGAAAGTCGGACGTAAACTGGAAGCCGAATTCCAGTGGAACCGCGCGAAAAACCACTCTGAGGACGAAGAGTTGATACTCAAGCTTGCTGACAAGCTTGAAAACGGGTTAATCAATAATCAAGTCGTGCGCGAAGCCAAGACCGCCACTCCACCGTCACAGGCCGCGGAAAAGACGGATGACCAAACAAAAATGCAATAGTGCATTTAAACCCGATATATGACAGCAGCGCCGCCTCAAAGTTTCCAGATTTTTGCTCCCGCTAAAATCAACCTGTTTCTGCACATTACCGGCAAGCGGTCCGATGGCTTGCATTCTCTGGATTCTCTGATCACCTTTGCCGATATCGGAGATGTTATTTCCATCAGCCCGATGGACGGGTTTTCCTTCGACATTAACGGTCCGATGGCGGGCAGTTTTGATGAAGCCGACAAATCGGCGCGCCCCGATTCAAAAAATCTGGTGGTGCGGGCGGTTTGGGCGCTTGCGCGGATGACCAACCGCACCCCGAGCTTTTCAATTACGTTGGGCAAGAACCTTCCCCTTGGCGCCGGTATCGGTGGCGGGTCCGCCGATGCAGCGGCGGCCTTATGGGGGTTATGCCGTTACTGGAAAATCGCACATGACCAATCCATGCTGATGGATCTGCTTATGAAGCTGGGCGCGGACGTGCCTGTTTGCTTTGAAAGCCAGACGCGTTTTGTCGCGGGCGCAGGGGAAAATTTAAGCGCGCCCGTTCGTATCCCCGAAACACATGCAGTGCTGATTTATCCCAACATCCATTGCAGTACCAAAGGCATTTTCGAACATTACAGAAGCTCGTTTAATGTGCCCGCTGAACGCCCCGCAGGCTTCAAAGACCAAGACTCGTTTATCGCGTATTTGAAAAAGACCCAGAACGAATTGATGCCTGCCGCTGTCAGGGCTGCGCCGGATATCCGCAACGCTTTAATGCAACTCGAAGGCAGCGACGGATGCCGAATGGCCCGCATGAGTGGTTCAGGATCAACATGTTTTGGTTTGTACGACACACAAGAACAAGCTGAAAAAGCCCGCGAGACCATTAAGGAAACCAATCCCGACTGGTGGGTGCGCAGTACTGTTCTTGGTCGTACAGAGCGTTACTAGAAACTAGCTGTCGTTAGACAACATATGGCTGAGAAGCTCGGACGTGGCGGCGCCGTCAGCATCCAGTCCGTGCTTACGCTGGTAGGAACGAATAGCATCACGCGTTAACGGACCAGTCACACCGTCAGCAGGTCCCGGATACAAACCGGACTTCATGAGGTATTCCTGTATTTGAGCCGTGACGGCCTGTGCGCTACCGATTGCACTGGAGGCTGTGGCCTGTTGTTGAGCCGCGTTTTCTGCCGGTTGCGCCTGAGGCGCGATGTTTGCGGCTAACGCGTTCACTTCACTCAAGGAAATGTTCAGCGACTTTGCAAGCTGGCGAAGAGCCTGCTCGGCTTCGGGGCTGCCTTGATCGGCGGCTTTCTTGTACCAGAACAGCGCCTTGTCAGGCTGAGCATCGCCCAGCAATCCGTTTTCATAGATCAGACCGAGGTTATAGGCCGCTTCCATGATGTTGTTGTTGGCCGCGCTTTCAAAATAACCCGCGGCTTTGACGGCGTCATACGGCACGCCGATACCTTCGATATATGCGATACCGAGATTGTATTGGGCTTCGGGGTGGCCAAGTTCAGCGGCACGTGTGTACCAGCCGATCGCTGTATCCAGATTTTGATCTATGCCCAGCCCTTGATGATTAAGAACACCGAGATTATAGGCCGCGTTGGCAACACCGTTTCCGGCTGCCTGCTCGAACCAGTAGGCGGCGCGCTGATAATCGCGCTCTACGCCACCATGTCCGGCCGTATAAATCGCCGCTAGATCGTGCTGTGCTTCGGGAACTCCCGCAAATGCCTGCTCTTCAATCTGCACGATTTTTTCAGGCAAACTTGAATCCGGCTTGATGGTCGGTGCCGGAGATGACTTCACCGGAGCCTTGGCGGGTTCAGCTGCAACAGGTGTTCCGGCTGCCGGTTCAATCGCCGCGGTTTGCTCTGTTTCGGGGGCCGTTTCAACTTCTGCAGGCTGTTCTTGCTGTTGTGTGGGTGGGACAACATTTTCAGGCATTGCCGTACCCGGTTCAATGCTGTTCATCAACGCCGCAACCTGTTCGGGACTCTCTGTCAGGGCCGCTTCTACAGCGTCCTGATCATTCAGGTTCAACGTTCCGATATCATCGGACGATTCATCAACTTCAATATTCGAGGCCACGCTTTCAGGCGCCGCAAAGCGGGAACTGTCCTGCTCAATACTCCACTCCATGCTCTCGGCGGGACGAACTTCACCGATGGGTGCTGTGTTATTTTGCAGGCCGGAGGTGTTTACTTCGCTGACAGTGGATGTCTGATACGATTCAGGCGCAGGTGTCGGTGCTGTTCGGATGGTCGGGTTATTAATATAGGTCGTAAAGGCATATGCACCGAGCATACCCAGCATGACAATCGCCGCAGATGCCGCGATTTGTTTGAAACGCAAAGCAGCCTTTTCTTCGTCTTGCGCATTGGTCAGGTCTTTAATCGGTGTTGCCTCGGCAGCAGCATCGGCATGTGTTTGTGCCGCGACTCCCTGATCGGTCAGCAAAACCATAGCCTTTGCGTTTAGGGAATCCCGCGTTTGCAAAACGGTTTCCTCGATACGTTCGAGCTTGCGCAGGAAGCGCGTGCGCTCCTCCATTGCTTTTTCGACCTTGCGGGAAAGACGGGATTGCTGTGCCAGTGTATCCGTCACCTTCTCACTGATTTTTTCCTGTTGAGACTCTGTGTCCTTGACGCGTTTGGTCAACGCCGCGGCATGGTTCACACTGACTGCAATTTTTTCAGCCTGTTCAACCTGCAGCTTTTTCAAAGCCGTAACACCGGCATCGGCGCGTTCGGCCTTGCTCTGGATATTGGCTAGCAATGCGCGGGTTTCTTCAAGTTCCTGCAAGGCATCGCGGGCCAGAATTTCGGCATGGGACGCATCTCCGCCGCCACCTTGGGTCAGCTTTTGCTCGAGCGTTTTATACGCTTTTTCGTTGAGGTCGGCTTTCTTCTGAAGGTCTTCAACCGTTTTGCGGTAATCCTCGAGCGCTTTGGCCATTTCATTGCGCTCGTTCTGCGTGGACTTCAAACGCTCGTTCAATGCTTTCAGCAACGCAATAATCTGTATTTGCGTTTGCGGACTGGAAGATTGTGCGGATGAAAACGGCGGAGGTTGAAACGCGCTCTCGTAAGCTGACTCCCCGTTTTTAGTGCTTTTGGGTGTGCTGATTGCGTCGTCGTTTGCGCCATCCTCAGGTGCGTGAAAATATACACGACCCTCTGATGTTCTTTTGAACCCCATAGTGAAGAACTCCAATACTCAAAAATATATATTAGAATCGCACTATACCGAATTTTGTAAAATCACGCCAAAAATTTATGGGCCGGAGGGAACTTGGTCCACAACCTGACCAAAATCATTGAAAAACCTCACTTTTTACAACCTCAGGTAACATGCTCCGCACGAATGCGCGTATTCTGAAGCTCGGTCCGTGGTCGATGCCGTTCTTTGTCTGGTGGTCTTTTCTGGATCAACGTCTTTCGATCTGGACCGCGTTGGCTGGCCCCACAATCGCAGGCATGCTCAGCCTGCAATATGGTTGGGTGGTGTTGTTGTATTACCTTGTCTGGGTAGCGTTCATCCGAGCCGTTATGTCCGTGATGCTGCTGACATCGCGCTATGAAATCAGCTGGCGGTATCCGTTCCTGCTCTATTACGGGCAGGTTATTGGCGCTCTCGTAAAGACATATGTGCTGTTCAGAATGGATCAGCAAAGCTGGACCCGACAAAAAATTGACAGCGATAACTTTTCAGCCAGGCCTTTAGGGTCATTGGCTATGCATGGCATCGCTATGTTGGTTTTTGTGAGTGTTATTGGTGTCGCCACGAACCTGCTGCAAGTTCCCGAAGCTGTGGCTGCGTTGTTTTAGCGCTCTATTGGCTTCCATTTAACAACGAGTTCGGGAAACTTCCTGTCCGCAACAGCGATCAACCCTTTGCGTTTGAGCATCCATTTGTCTTTTGCAGCTTGATCGGCATAGAGGTAGAGCTTGCCATCTTCTATATGCCAAACGGTCGGCGCACCTTGTAATAATTTGCCTTGTGCCATATTCCATGCGCAGTAGCCGCCATATTGCGGGGCATATTTTTCGGGCGTTGCCTCAAATGCATTCAAATTTTCTTCGGAAGCGAAATACCACGCGGTCGCCTTCCACACAGATCTGAATGCATCCTTGCCGTTAACGGCTTCATCTTGAGTATGATATGCCACGGTATCATATCCGCCGACGGCCTTGTTATCCAGCCAGCCGGATGCGATTTCTTCCATGGCTTGTGCGGGTGCGGCCATAAATAAACAGGCCAATACCAAGTTCGTGATTGTTGCTTTGAACATTGGGGATCACCCTTTCTTATAATGTATAGACTAGTCGAAAACTTTCGCCGTTAAGGTCGAGATGAGAATGCACGTTCAGGATGCAAATGTGAACAGGCGCATTAAAGCTTTTTCATGTCCTGTTCGGTCGAGGCAACCTTGTTATAAGCGCCTGCATAAACCTCGACAAGGCATTCGATACCGCGACTCATTAGCGCACGGCATTTCCCGTAGGCATCCTCGATACCCGCATTTCTGTACCCTACGCGTAAAACATGCTTTCCGGTTACAGGATCGGCATAACTGTCCTGTGGTTGAACGAGCAATTCACCACCGGAAATAATCGGGCGATAACGCGTGTGCAAACGGTACCACTGGGTCGACATCAGCAAGCGGGAATTATACTCACCAAGGTTCAACACAATGTTGTACTCGTCAGTTGCAAAATCGATATGCGGGTGAAGTTCACGGTAGTCGGTTAGATCGGACATGATTTCACTTGGTATGTCGCCCTGCCCTTCTTCGGCGTAAATATCGTTACCGTAAATAATGGTCCCGTCGTAGCCGATTTCAATCTGCTGCGGCAGCGGGCGTACAATGTTATTGGTCTCAGCCGTTTGGCGATCGATGACCAAAAGATAGCGGCCCGGCGGAATACGAGAGAAAATATAAAAACCGCCAAAGTCGGTCGTCGCCGTTTGCTCCACTTCACCGTCAGCATTGTAGAGATGCACAGGAATACCTTTTAAAGGACGCGGCTCTGCCAGATTTTCATCACGGCTGTAAACAGTACCGTCCATCTCACCCGCTATATGGACCGGATAACTCAGCTCGGCTACATAGCCTTCCCGTGGTAGAACAGACACACCTTCAAATCCTGAAATCCAGAATGGGTCCTTGAGGCTGTCTTCATTAATCACCACATCCGTGCGGCGTAGCTCTGCCATATTATTGAAGAATGCCACGCCTTTTTCGTTTGTTTCTTTCTGACCACCATTTTGCAACCCTTGCACTTGCACGCCTTCGAGAGGCTGTTCATTTGCATTAAGAACACCATCGCCATTTTCATCCAGAAAGACCTGGACACTCATCGCGCCATTGCTTGTTACGTTACGGTCAAATGAATATATCTCACCGTTTACCGGGTCTTTCGCGATACCGAAACTGGTCGCCAGACCGGCGAAAAGGTCATTGTCGGAATTATAGGTGATGCTCGGTGATATGCGCGCAAAGCCTGCCTGCCAGTTCAAGCGCGAGGAAACTTCTGTAAGATCCGTATCAGCCTGATGTGTAAATTCTAAATCAAAAGTCGAATTTTCCAGCACATTTCTACGTAATGTTGCTCTTAAGCTTTTCAATCCGGCATCAGGCTGAATTTCGTAATCACTGAAGAAACGGATATTATTTTTGCCATAGCGGCCATTTACCACGTTTGTCCAAATAAATTGGTCATCTGCGCTTGTGTTATTCGTCGTATAGCTCAGGGCCTCGCTGACACCAAAGCGCCCAAACCTTGTCCCAACACCTGCGCTACCTGTGAAACTTTGAAAGCCATTGGAAGAATCAAAATAAGATACAGATCCTGTATATGTCGGGTCTCTTCCTAAGTTAAGTCCTAAAGGGCCATTTGCATTTAATTGTGTCCTGAAAAAGCCGTCATTTTCATCTCCGTTGCTTGCCGTATCGAAGTTCTCTGCACGCCATTCATTTCTATTGATAAAGTTATGTTCGCCCGCACTTAGTCGCGCATTGACCTCGGCAGCTGCTTCCGCTTCATCATCTAGCCCTACGCTTGCATCCACCAGAACTTCTTTCACGGTCGTTGAAAGCCCGGCATAGGCTACATTGTTTCTCTCATCGTTTTGCTGATTGCTCATAAAGCCTAAAGAACCAAATGTCCCTGGCGCCAATGGCTTTTGTGCAAACGCTCTCAGCGTAGGCGAGCCCCTATCCTCATCATTAATTTTATTCTTTCGATAGGCTTGCATCCGGTCGAAGGTCAATGAAACATCGTACGTTGTCTCACCTTCCGACAGCGTTCTGTCTACGGGAATGGACACATATTCCTCGCGTTCTTCGCCTTGCGGGCCGTAAAACCGCAACAGAAAAACATTGTCCCGATCAAAAAGCAAAACATCGTCAAAGCTGTAGAAGCCATCGTCCCCAACTCGAATGATATCAACGAATTGCGTACCTTGCTCCCCTCTGTATAGCTCCACATCCCATCCGGCCGGAACATTCCCACTAATACTTGTTACCGGCTTATTAAATACGCGCAATGGGTGTTCATTTGTAACTTGAAAACCCAGCTCCTGACGCCGACCGTCTTCTATCGGCAAGGTTGACTGTATAACATCGCCCAGTTGATATTTTCTGGCTTTGAGCGGCCCCAACAATTCAGGCTCCAGAGACTCCTGCTTATATGTTGCGCGGATATTATCGAGTTGGTCTTCGTCAGTCAGGAATGTTTGTGTAAATAATGTGCCGTTCAGAAAGTCACCCGAAGTCCTTATATTTGCCGAATGGCGCGTTCGTGACGGCAAATCCGATTGCCCGTCTCGGCTGAATGTAGAATTTGTATTTACATCAATCAGCGGAAAATCGATCATCGCCGCATCTCTAGACCCTAGCGGCAGTTCAGCTTCCTTTCTTTTCACAAAAGTAGGGCTTTTATTTGCCCTCTTATATTTAGCCACCTGCGGCAAAGGCGGATCCGAAGCCACTAAAAAAGATTGGTCTGGTACGCTCAGATCGAAATCGAAGCCGAACCACTGTGTATAAGAATCTATCGGAAAATAGAGGTCTTCAGGATTCACAATTCTGTTTTCAGGAAACTCGAAACTGCCTTCTGCGCTTACAACTTCTTCGTTTTGCGCGCTCAATTGAAAACTATTGGCTTCCTTTACGTACCACCCGCGGGCGTTTAAATCGCTATCTATGTCTATCGGCAGGTTCAATACTCGCACAAAATCGCGGAAGGACAATAAAACCTCCTGATTTTGCACTTTGCCAAGAATTACATCATCAAGCGTGAGGGAACGGTCCAAGCGCACTTGAAGTAATAAATCTTCGCCTTCTGTAAGAATATTTTCTTTATCAACCGATAATTTGATCGGCTGATCGTTCAAAAACCGATCGGCTTTGGAAAAGCCGGACTTCATTTTCTGTAAAAAACTCTGAGCGAGGCCGCGGCGCTCATCCTGAGTTAAGCCACCCTCTTGAGCACGCGCACCATTGCTGACTGCGCCGTACAGCACAACCAGCAGCACAAAAAAAGCATAACGGGTGCTTGTTTTCATATAGAAAAAGGTCTTTTTTCAAGCAGGATTACATAAAATAACGCAGAAAGCATTTCCCCTATATTTAACCACACATAGGCTGTGGATACAATTCGCCATTAAGTGAAGAAAATCACTTAATATGCTCTTTTACTGATGAAATTTAATAATGATTTAACGGTTTTGATGTGATACTAATGAAGTAGTCTTAATTTTATTAAAATAAATAAAGCACTGCGTTTTTCAAAACTGACTTAAACCGAGACCAAAAAGGAGAAGCCTAATGGAACTCAAAACTTTGAAAGCGCTTGCATTGACAAGTGCGACAGTAATCGGACTTGCAATGGCAGGACCCGCTTATGCTCAACAAGAAACGTTAACAACATCAATCACAACATCTAGCGCGATCACAACAAACGTTGTCAATGGTACGGCATTTGGTACGTACCTTGTTGTCGTTGCCGGTACTGATACACCAACGCTTACAATGTCTACTGATGGTTCGAACACCATCACACCGGGCGGTACAGGCGGCGGTTCACAGCTTGTATTCGTAAGCGGCACACCAGCTGAAGGTGCTCTAACTGTTGAAACACCAGCTCCATCTGTATTGGATATGGATTTTGACAACACAACCGGCTTTACAGACTTTGCAGATGCCGAAGCATCATTAACAAGAGTCGATTACGAAACAGCTACAGAAAGCGGAAGCTTTCCAACGAACGCCGCTGCAACTGAAACCATCACAGTGGTCGCAGGTGCGACTCCGGAGCCGATTGCCTTCGGTGGTGTAATCACCTTTGGATTGACTGCCAACAACTCACCAGCTGATGCTGCGCATTCCGCTGATGTAGTTTTGGACTTCGCTTATCCATAGGAAGCCCTGAAGAGATTAAGAGTTAAAAAAGGCGCTTCCGAGCGCCTTTTTATTTAGCCTTAATAGCATATTATTGAACAGGGAATTTGCGCCTATCGAAAACAATATTCTTATCCTTGTCGTAATGCCGATATTCCACCTCTACAAAGTCACCCGCGATATCAGCCACCTGCAGCGGCACCTTAAACTCCCGAGTATTCACTTCCGGGTAAACATGCGCATTCGATATTTCACCAATGACTTTACCCTCGCCATCATAAACGAATAAATATCCAAGACTACTGCTTCTTCCGCTTCGGCCAATCACAATCCTTGCATTCAGGTTTCCGGTTTTTTGGTTCCGCCCCAAAGTGACATTTTCAATTTTGGCCGTTACGTCCAAATCTCCCGCTTGAAAAATCACAGGAATGGAAAATCTGTACCTGAAGTTAACCGCCACGGATGGGCTCTCTGCATCTTGATTGTCTTCCACCACCTCTAAGTTAGGATTGAACTGTAAATACGCACGATAATCACCAGGAGGCACTTCCGCAGGCCGTCTGAGCGCCAATCGAATTTTTTGCCTTCCTTTTGGCGCTAGTGTGACGCGCCTGGGTGTAAAAACGACATGTTTCGAGAGATTAAAATCCGTAATCGGACCATCAACCCTTTCCTGCAAGCTTTTGGAACTGCCCTCAATCATCCTGAAAAACTCCCAACTCAAATCATAAGTTCGTGTTTCGTCGCCGGTGTTGAGCAGAACCACTTCTTCAAACCTGTCCCGGTCTTCGAACACCACCCGCGTTGGAATGATGCTGAGCTCTGCTTTCGCCGGCAAGGCAAGAGCTGAAACCCCCACAATCGTTAAAAAGGTTAAGAACGCCAATTTATAAATGTCTTTCACAACAAGCTCCTCTGTTGGATTTTATAAGTAGTTTATCTGGACTTCTACGGTTGCTGTATATGTCTGATCCGGATAGCCAAGCCCGTTACCCGTGGTTGAGGCCGTGCCACCAATAGTCACGCGCGCAACCCCCGAGGGGTCGGCGTTAGTATGATTTGTAGTAAAGCTGCCCAACGTAAATTCATTGGAAATATTCACGCCGCGCATGGGCCCCAAAGCCGTAACATCCACACTTGCAATGACAGCGTTCGGAGTAAGACCATCGATATCGTATATACCTTGCTGCGCTGTGGGGGTGATTTCCAGCAAACCAGAGGATGCCGTTACATTTCCACTTAACGATACAGTTACTGTCTGTACCGAATTGTTGTTTGCTACGACATAGTTACCAAAGCTGAGCGCCTGTATGGTCGTGATCCCGGCCAAAGCCTGACCGGAAACCGTAGCAGCAACGATAGATAGCAAAACTATAAAAAACTTATTCAACGCAAACCTCTTGAAGTGTCATCAATAAATTAGAGCACATACCCCACTTTCTCAAGCTTTCAAATTTCGTGCCAATTGCCTGAAATAATGTGCATAAAGCTGTGAGTAAGCGCTGAATCGTTGCTTGACGTACCCTGAGGGCTCCCGTACGCTTATTATTGCACTGATAAGTGTAACTGCGTTTTTTGGGCTTTTTATACTTTGGGCACACGCCTCGGTTCCTCGGGGCATACTTCTGGGCCATATGAATAGAAAATTTGTATTTTGCATGACTTTGATGCTGCTTACGGGATTCACCGCAAGCTGCGGTCTCGTGCCCGGTGCCTCACAAAACAGCCCTACCCAAAACTCTCCCGAAAATAACGCCCAAAGCCAAGCTGCAGGACAATCTGCCAGCACAACCTCCGGCAATGCCCTTTCCATCCCCCCTCCGGTTGCCCTGCCGCCCAGCTATGGCGACCGCCCGAATGGTGCCAGAACTTCAGCCCAAACCCAGACACTCCCCAATGGTTTGCCCGCCCTGCAAGCCAAGGGTGTGAACGTTGATGATTTGTTTGCCCAGAATATTACAAATACAGATCAACGTTTTGACCGTCTGGAAAATGCGGTTCTGGATCTAAGGCGGGAGTTTGAATCGTTCAAACCTGCAATCGTACGACTCGTAGCAGTCGAAGCCGATATTCAGGATTTGATCGAGCAGCTTGATATTTTGCTGCAAAACGAACCGGCCCCCGCCCCTTCAGCGGCCGCGCCCATGCCCTTGGCGCCGGGCCCAAAAATCGAGGTTCAGGATGAACCTGATATAGAAGCCACACCACCCCCACAACCAGAGCCAGAACCCACAGTTGCCCCCAAACCTGCACCAGCTCCAAGCCCACAGCCCAAAGTGGACAGTTCAGGTGCCGCCACGGTGTCGTCTCTGCGTGTCGGCCAGCACAGCGGCAAGTTGAGGTTGGTTATGGACGTTAACAAGAAGACCGCCTACACCATCGATCTGGACAATCAGGAGCGCATCCTGATTATCGAGCTGCCCGAAGCCCAATGGTCTGCCGCTGCCCAGAAGAATTTTGGCGGCTCACCACTACTGAGTTCTTACTCGACAGAAAGCATAAACGACGGACAGGGAACCCGCGTCATCATGACGTTGAAAAAAGCGACAACACTCATGAAGTCAGAAGCCCTGCCGCCCGGAAGCAATCCGTATTACAGAATTTACGCGGATCTACAGACCTAACTTTGCGGATTGAGAAAAGAAACGTACGTGAGTATTCCCCGTTTCTTTTTTAGACAAAATACCGTGTAAATTTCCTTTTTAGACATTTTTAAGGCTATGGGCGCATGACATAATCGAAATATGGATGCGCAGCAACTCAAAGACTGGCTTTGTGAAGAGCTTGAAAAAAGACCCGATATCAACAAGGCGGAACTTGCTACTGCGCTTAACTTGGAACCGCCGGCCGTGAGTAAAATCCTGAACGGCACACGACAGGTTAAAGCCATCGAATATGTGCGCATCCTTAATTTTCTTGGTATCTCCGCAAACGAGCAAGGATTGCCCGACACGCATAATGACACTGAAGGCCCGCGCACAGCAAACGGGTGGTCTATTCCTCAGGGCATTACAGGTCATCAAAAACCGCAATCGCCCGAAGGCGCCCACAAAACGTTCTGCATAAACGATGCGCTCATGAAGCCCGAGCTTCTGGAAGGCGAGCACGTCATGGTTGACCGCACCATAAAACCGAACACAGAGCGACATCCGTTTCTTGTTTCCGATGGTTATAACCGCATGGTGCGTTTTTGCCGCCTGATCCCCGAAAGCCGACCGAAGACAATCGAGATTACGGCCAATTCAAAAACATTCGAGCCGCAACAATTATTCGAAAGAGATTTTGAAATTATAGGCAAAGTCGTTGCCAAGCTTAATTGGCTTTAAGCATCTTCGTCCGCGTACCATTCAAACGACGCTGCGACAAATTCAGGGTTCAACCATTCTGCATTCTCACCGCCGTACACAAGGGGCATACCTTTCATATCCGTGATAAGGCCGCCCGAAGAACGTAAAATTGCATCGCCCGCGGCAGTGTCCCATTCACATGTCGGGCCAAAACGGGCATAGATATCGCCCTTGCCCGCCGCAATCGTACAGATTTTTAACGAGCTCGACTTTCTGACGAGCTTCTGGATTTTGAATTGGCCAAGGAAATCTTCGAGACGGTTTTGACTGCCTGCGCTTTGGCTCGCAAGCACCGTTAAGCCATGCTTCGGCATCTGCCGTACCGATATCGCCTTATCCCTGCCGCTTTCGGCCGTCCAGCGTATGGCCGTGCCTTCGCCGCATCCTGCGTACAGTTCTTCTTTAATCGGCGCATAGATTACACCCAGAACGGGTTGCCGATTTTTTATCAAGGCGATGTTCACAGTGAACTCTTCGCCACCTTCTATGAAATTTTTTGTGCCGTCCAACGGGTCAACCAGCCAGAAATAATCGTCCTTGTCCGTGATGGTATCCGCCGTGTTCATGGCCACGGTTTCCTCCCCAATCATTGGAACAGTAGGGCAATTTTTCTCCAACGCCGCCTTGATGAACCTCTCGGCTTCCCGGTCAGCCTCGGTTACGGGTGAGGCGTCCTGCTTTATATCGATTTTCAACGTGTCGAGATGGATGTAATAATCGTGAATGATCTCGCCTGCATCTATCGCGATCCTGCGCACGATATTTGTAAGTGCTTCGGGACTGGATAGAAGCTTGTCCTCGCGAGAGCGGTCTTGGTTTTTCTGCATTGGTTCAACTTAAGCCGAAGAGACTTTCTTCAGCTCGACATCCTGTTCCGGCACGACAGCGGCGCGGCCAACGGAGATGTAGTGGAAGCCGCGTTCTTTCATGATTTCCGGTTTGTAGATATTGCGCAGGTCGATCATGCGTTTTGTTTTCATCACCTCGGCCAGTCGGGAAATCGACAGGGCGCGGAATTCATTCCACTCGGTGATCAGAACCAGCGCATCCGCATCCGCGGCGGCAGCGTATGAGTTTTCGCAAAACTCGACATCCTCAAGATGCTTCTTCGCTTCCTCCATGGCGACCGGGTCAAAAGCGGCGATCTTCGCACCTTCATCCTGCAAGTACGGAATAATCTGTAACGCAGGGGACTCACGCATATCGTCTGTGTTCGGTTTAAAAGAGAGTCCGAGCACAGCGATGCGTTTGCCCTTCACATCACCTCCGCACGCATCAATGACACGTTGCGCCATTGATCTCTGGCGTTCGGTATTGACCCAGACAACCGTCTCGACGATGTTTTGCGGGGCGCCGAATTTCTGACCGATCTGCGTCAAAGCCAACGTATCTTTCGGGAAGCATGACCCACCATAGCCGGGGCCGGCATGCAGAAATTTGGACCCGATGCGACCATCAAGCCCGATGCCGCGCGCCACTTCCTGCACATTCGCGCCTGTCTGCTCACACAGATTGGCAATTTCGTTGATGAACGTAATCTTGGTTGCCAGAAACGCATTGGCTGCGTATTTGATCGTTTCCGCCGTTTCAGGGCTAGTGACGACCATCGGCGTTTCGTTGATGTACAGCGGGCGGTAAAGGTCGCGCATAATTTCAACCGCACGTTCGCTTTCCACACCGATGACAACACGATCCGGACGGATAAAGTCATTAATGGCCGCTCCTTCGCGCAAGAATTCAGGGTTCGAGCAAACATCGAATTCAATGTCGGAACGTCCGCGCTTTTCCAGTTCGTCCGTCACGATCGCCTTGATTTCGCCAGCCGTACCGACAGGGACCGTAGATTTAGTCACGATCAGTGTGTAGTTTTCCATCACACTGGCGACTTCCTTGGCGGCTTCGTAGACATAGGTCATATCCGCGTAACCGTCACCGCGTCGTGAGGGTGTCCCCACCGCGATAAAGACCGCCTTGGAGCCGTGGACGGCTTCTTTCAAATCGGTTGTAAAAGAGAGTCTTTCCGCTTTGACCTGCTTCGCGATCAGGTCATCGAGACCGGGCTCGTAAATCGGCACTTCGCCGTTTTTCAGCCGCTTGATTTTGTCTTCGTCCTTGTCCAGACAAACAACGTCAATTCCGAATTCCGCAAAGCATGTACCGGAAACCAGACCAACATACCCCGTGCCAATCATTCCAATGCGCATAAATAGAGCCTTTATATTAACTTCTAGCGTTAGTGAGCCTATACTGCACGTGCATTTACGACTTTGACAAGCGCTAAATCGAAAAGTGCAAAACTAACGTCTTGTTAAGGTTTTTCGGGATATTCTGTAGAATACAAGTCCGGTTTCCAATTTCGGTAATTCAATCTACAAATCAAAGCATTGCATAGCCGGGGCAATTCAGCTTAAACTCCCTTACATAAGGCCTGTACAGAGGCCGTTTTAGAGATTTAAATTAAAGGATATACACATGGCCAAAAAGGACAGCAAACCTGCTAAAAAGGACAAGGATACGGACGTCGCAAGCCCTCAGCCTGCAAATGCCAACATGCCTTTGTTCTACTCCAACCCTGTACCTCTGGATGCCAAGGAACACGCCAAACTCGGGCTCAAAAAGAGCTTTGGCTTTAATTTTACAGATGGTGTAAACGCCGTCCCCGTAAACCTCATCGAAATGCCACAAATCTGCCATTTCTACCCGATCGCGTTTTCACCGGACGGGAATGCAACACCTGTTGCTATTCTGGGTCTGCGCGACAATGAAAACCTGTTTTTGCAGCCTGACGGCAAATGGGAAGCCAACACGTATGTACCGGCCTATATCCGCCGCTACCCGTTCATCTTCTCTGAACTGCCGGATGGTGACCAGTTGACACTGTGTGTTGATATGGATGATGCCGTCATTGAAGAAGGTGGCGAGCAAGGATTTTTTGATGCTGAAGGCAATGCAACGGAACTGGCCAATAACGCGCTCGAGTTCTGCAAATCCTACCATGCCGCAGCCCAACAGACGGTGGAGTTCAGTAAGTCTCTGGCCGCCAGCGGCCTGCTTGTTGACCGTGAAGCACAAATCAATGTAGCCGGTAACCGCCGCATCAATTTCTCGGGCTTCAAAATCATTGATGAGCAAAAACTGGCCGAACTGGATGACAAGATCTTCCTCGACTGGAGAAGCAAAGGCTGGCTCCCGTTCCTCTATGCACACCTGTTCTCAGGATCGCAGTGGCAGCGTCTCACATATCTTCTGAACAACCGTTTGGAAAAAGAAGCCGCCTAAACAAAGAGTTATTATTCTATTACAGGCCGTTCGAGGATTTTCTTCGAGCGGCCTGTGGATTTTTATGGAATAAGAATCTTGCTTTTTATATTCAGCCCGTGCTATCGGTTCGTGTATTCAAGAAATTCATTTTACGAGGTGAGACATGGCCAAAGTTGGAGCACAACGGGCTGCCGAATTAACAGGCAAATCCAAATCAACCATTCAACGCGCAATGAACAGCGGAAAGCTGTCCTATGAGTTGGATGCTAACGGTCGTCGTATCATCGACGTATCCGAGCTCGAACGTGCTTTTGGCCTGGAAAACCAGTCAAGCGGTTCTTCATCAAACGCTTCCGTTGAACAGGAACTGGAAAAAGCAGCCGGTCTGATCGAAATGGAACGTATGAAGATGCGTATCCAGATGCTGGAAGGCCAACTACAAGACGCAGAAGGTCAGGTTGAAGACCTCAAAGCCCAGCGTGACCAATGGCAGAAACAAGCTTCTCAGGTTCTGCTGACAAGCCAGTACTCACAAAAGCAGGCCGAAGAGTTGGCCGAACAGCTTAAAGAACGCGAGCGCCGTGCCCGCGAACGCCGTGAGAAAATGGAACAGCAAAAGCTTGAAGACAAGATGAAGAAGCTTAAGGCTGACAACGAAAACGCAGAAGATCAGGAAGAAAACGAAAATGTTTTCGGTAGCTTGATCAAGCGCGTTAAAGGCCAGCGCTAACAGCCTCCGGTCAAAAGACTTTCGAAAAATCGATCATCAATGTTATAATTAAAGAATGAGAGCCTCATTCTTTAATTCATTGTATTTATTGCTTTTTGTGTGCCTGTTGACCGCCCCGTTTGCCCATGCGCAAACCGAGGCAGAAGACGAGTACGACAAAATTCCGGACGAATATATCGAAGAGGCCGATAATTACTTCAACACGTGCAGGCAAGATTACATTACGAGCCAGTATTTAAACTGTGCATGTATGTCGACGGCCTTGCTCCGTGAACGCATCGACCGCGGACCGACGGTGCCGCAAACCACCATATTGCTGGAAATCAATGATGAATGCTTTGACGCTATTAATTCCGCAGGCCCTGTCTATGAGAAATGCTTGAAGAATTCGTATTCATTCAAACCAGGAACGGACCCCGAGAAATATTGTGAATGCGTTGCGAACACCTATGTTGAAGCCATGAACCTGCAAAAGCCGACAATCCGGTCGACCAACATGGTTCAGTACAATGTCTACGCCAATTCCAAATGCCGTGATCCCGGCACGGCGCTTCCCCCCGGTTAAGTCTATATAATCTCGGAACCGTTTAAGGCCGCCTCCAGATGTGCGCCTGCCATCGGCACCATGTTCGCGGTGAAAAATGCTGCGTGTTTCTGTTTGGATTTCGCGTAGTCATCTCCACGGTCTTTGACCGCCTCGGCTGCTTTGTTCAACAATATGCCCGCCGCCAGAATGGCAAAGCCTTTCAAATACGGGGTCGCCATCGCCTGCGCCAGATCGAGGTTTTTGTCATTCGCGGCCTCGACCAGCTTGTTCGTAACGTCCTCTAGTGTGCTTAAATGCGCCGAGTATGCGGACGGCGCTTCGCCTTTGAGTTGGGCGATGTATTTCTTAACACCTTGCCCGCCGTCACGGATGGTTTTGCGGAACGTCAGGTCGAGCGCCTGAATACCGTTTGTGCCTTCATAAATCGGCAAGATGCGCGAGTCGCGGAAATACTGGGCGGCGCCCGTTTCTTCAATAAAACCGGACCCCCCATGGATCTGGATTCCCAAAGATGTGACGTCAACGGCCATGTCCGTACACCACGCTTTCACCAGCGGGGTCAGGATATCGACCTTGCCCTTGGCATTTGAATCGCCTGTCTCCGCCTCATCAAGCGCCATGGCTGCGGCATAGGTCAGCGCCCGTCCGGCTTCTATCTGTGATTTCATACTCAACAGCATGCGCTTAACATCAGCGTGATTATCGATTGTTACGCGTTCGCCCGTTTCGGTTGACTTGCCCTGCACGCGCTCTTGCGCATAGGCCAATGCGTGCTGATATGAACGTTCGGCCAGTGCCACGCCCTGCAAACCAACAGACAGGCGGGCATTATTCATCATCGTGAACATGTATTTCAGGCCTTCGCCCTCCTTACCGATCAGATACCCTGTCGCGCCGCCATCATCGCCATATTGCATGACACAGGTCGGGGAGGCATGAATACCGAGCTTATGATCCAGCCCGACGCATTTCACATCATTGCGTGATCCGTCATCCATAAACTTAGGCACGATAAAGAGCGAGATGCCTTTGACGTCCTCACCCGCTTCGGGTGTGCGGGCAATCACGAGGTGGATAATGTTGTCGGCCAGATCGTGCTCGCCGTAGGTAATCCATATCTTCTGGCCGGAGATTTTGTACGTACCGTCATCCTGCTTTTCGGCCTTTGTCCGAAGCAAACCGAGGTCAGAGCCCGCATGCGGTTCAGTCAGGTTCATCGTGCCCGTCCATTCGCCGCTGATCAGTTTGGGCAGGTATTTTTCCTTTTGCTCATCCGAACCGTGGCTCAAGATTGCCTCGACTGCACCCTGATTCAACAAAGGGCACAGGCCGAAGGACAAATTTGCCCCCTGCCACATTTCCTGTATCGGAAACGCCAGCGCCCATGGCAATTCCTGCCCGCCGAATTCTTCAGGGAACGGCACGGCGTTCCAGCCACCGTCACGATATTGGTTATAGGCTTCCTTCCAGCCCGGCGCGGTCGTGACCTCATGACCCTCCAGCTTCGCGCCGTTCAGGTCGCCGTCACGGTTAATAGGGGCCAGTACGCCACCGGCCAGTTTTGCCGCCTCACCCAGAATGGCCTCGGTGGTTTCGCGGTCCAGCTCTTCGTGCTCAAACCCCAAAACATCGTGGAGTAAGGCTTGCATATCTTCTACGGGGGGCTGGTAGTCGCTCATAAAATCCTCTCATTGATCTGTAACATACGCGCAAACTGGCACGGGCGTTGCAATTATCTTTCACAGAAACACTATAGAACAATCAAATATAAGATCATAGATACGATGCAAGGCTTAGGAAATACTATAGATAACAACGTTTTAGCAGCTTTCGGCAACAAAGCGCCAAAAGGCGTCATGAACGCCATCAAGCAGGCAAGCTCCAAAACAGGGGTCGATTTTGCCTATCTGGTGCAGCAAGCGCATGCAGAGAGCAGCTTTGACCCTGATGCCAAAGCCCGTACATCCAGCGCGACTGGGCTGTACCAGTTTATTGAAAGCACGTGGATGCGCATGGTCGATAAATACGGCGATAAATACGGTATCGACACACAAGGTAAATCCCGCAGAGATATTCTGGAACTCCGTAAAGATCCTGAAATTGCGTCCAATCTTGCCGCCGAATTCGCGGGGGAAAACGAACGCTTCCTGAATGCCCACTGGGGCGGCGAAGTCGGTTCGACGGAACTGTATCTCGCGCATTTCCTCGGTGCCAGCGGTGCTTCGGCATTCCTGAATGCCAAGGATAAAAACCCGCTGCAAAGTGCGGCCGTCATTTTCCCCGCAGCGGCCAAGGCAAACCAGAATGTTTTCTATGACCGTGCCACAGGACGCGCACGCAGCTTTGACGAGGTATATTCGTTCTTTGACAAGAAATTCCAGATCAAGGGCGAAAGCCTGATCGAGCCGCAATACGAGCAGCCCGTTGTTGCCGACAAAGGTGCAAACCAGATTTCGAGTGAATCCCTACTCGCCTACGGTGTTCAGGATTCAGGCTTTGATTATCTGGCCGAGGCACAAGCGGCACAACGTGATTTCATTACCAGCAGCGTCTTCCGCAACGGGTATAAGCAACTGGACAGCATTTACGGCAAGCCCATGGGCGAGAACTCCCGTACGGCCTACGGCCAGATCGCGAGCTATAATTCACTGGTCAGAACGCCGATCGAGATCATGCTTCTGGCAGAGATGGATACGCCACTGTCGAACGAGAACGATCAGGATAAAATCTAACTTGCCTGTTGTTTCCTTTATCAAA
Organism: Alphaproteobacteria bacterium; assembly: GCA_016764775.1. Lineage (GTDB taxonomy): Bacteria > Pseudomonadota > Alphaproteobacteria > Micavibrionales > Micavibrionaceae > TMED27. The sequence goes on along the minus strand of JAESRE010000005.1, from coordinate 9,598 downwards.
ATCACTTAAACAGCCCGTGTTATGGGCGACATCATCACCATTCTGGATAAACGCTTACGGCTCGAACAGCTAAAAAACGGCTTTCGGACGTCGATCGATGCCGTGTTGCTCGCGGCGGCCTGCCCTGCCGACGAAGGAGAGACCATTCTGGATATCGGCTGCGGTATCGGTAGCTCGTCCTTGCCGCTGCTGCGCCGGGTGAAAGACACAACACTGGTCGCTATCGATATCCTGCCCGAAGCGGTGAAGTTGGCGAAAAGCAATGCAGAGATGAACCAGATGGGCGAACGCGCCGATTTCCGTTGCATCGACATTCGTGACTTTGATTTTGAAACCTTCGATCACGTCATTTGCAACCCGCCCTATCTGGAAGCCGGTGGCCATATCAAATCCCCCGTTCATGAAAAGCAGATCGCCATCGGATTGGGTGAGGATGACATGGACCTGAAAGACTGGATTGACTGCGCATTCCGAAGCATTCGCGGCAAAGGCAGCCTGACGATTATCAACCGAGCTGAAAACGTGGACGATATCATCCGCATCATGGGCAAACGGTTCGGCGCCGTGGAGATTATTCCGCTCTGGCCGAAAACCAAACAGGACGCCAAGCGCGTGATCGTACGTGCCCGAAAACACCGCCGCAGCCCCGCCCGTATGCATAACGGCATCGTCATTCATAAAGAGAACGGCGATTACACCGAGGCCGCGCAAAAGGTCTTGCGTGATATGGAACCCATTGCGTAAGGTGGCCGCTTATGACGATTAAAAAAGCAATTTGTAAAACCTGCGTTGCACTTGGCAACGTCCCCGTTATCGGCGGTTTATTCAAACCGAAGCCAAAAGTGGCGGTTATCCGCCTGTCCGGTATTTTGTCCGAATCCAATGCACGACGCGGGTCCTTCAGTCACAAAACCACTGAAAAGATGATTGAGGACGCTTTTGATACTTACGACCTCAAAGGCGTATTGATGATCATTAACTGTCCCGGCGGCGCGCCCGCGCAATGCTCCCTGATCGGTGATCATATTCGCAGTCTGGCCGATAAGAAAAACGTGCCTGTATACGCGTTTGTCGAAGATGTGGCGGCGAGCGGCGGGTACTGGCTGGCTTGTGCCGCAGATGAAATCTACACCAATGACACCTCGATTGTCGGTTCGATCGGTGTGATCTCCGCGAGTTTCGGCTTTCAGGAATTGATCGGTAAATACGGTGTCGAGCGCCGCGTGCACACTGCAGGCAAGCAGAAGAGCTTCCTCGACCCGTTCATGGATGAAAAGCCCGCCGATGTAAAACGTCTGAAAGGCATCCAGTCCGATATGCACGAGATTTTCATCAACTGGGTCAAAACCCGCCGTGCCGACAAACTGGACGGGAAGGACAGCGAGCTGTTCGAAGGTCAGTTCTGGCTGGCGCCGAAGGCGCTTAAACTCGGACTGATTGACGGATTTGGTGAAGCGCGCAGCTTTGCCAAGGACAAGTTCGGTGAGACCATCAAGTTCAAAGAATTCGGGCCTGATAAGAAGCTTCTGCCGTCCCTGCTCGGGACCGAGAGCAAACTGCCGTCAGGGGCTTCACTGGCTGAAGACGCCATCGACACGATTGAAGCCAAATCAATCTGGGGCCGTTACGGGCTTTAAACGTCTTTTTCTTGTATACGCCATAAACTAATTTGGTTTTGTATAGACCTGAAGTCTGGATTTGCGTTTTGTTCTTTTATAAAATTTCTGACTGTTTTTTGAGAAGTTTTCTTGAAACGACAGCGATTAAAATAAGCTTCTAGCTTTTGCTGGTGACGTTTTATAGGCCATGAAGCACTGGCAGATATCCAATATATGATATGTACCAGCGCTTGGTCGTGCTTTTTCTCTAATCGAAGTACATTAGCAAAATCCTCGCTCACACTAGCATCGAGCCGAAGAACTTCTTTCTTTGAAAAAGAACCAGATCGATTTATGTGCTGGTGGTAATAGCTCTGCTGTTCATTATAATATCTCCAAGCTAAATCGTAATTTTTAGATTTAAGTGCTTCTTTTGCTTTACGACCTGAACTAGCGGCTTTTCCAAGATAGTCTTGAAGAACTATTTGATCACTACAAGCTGGCTGTTGTTCTTTCGTTGTTTTTTTATTACTAAACAAAAATCTGAGCATACCTACAAATCCTTGCCGCATTCTAAATCTGAGGTAGGCTTAAATAAGCATCGCCATCTGTGTGGGCGATAGGCCACCCCACCTCTATAAAACCACGGAACGAACTGAAGAAAACGTCGATATCACCTTATTATCAGTGCTTTAAGCCGCTTTCTTGCGGGCTTCCTCACCTGAAAGGCGCATTTTCTCGCGCAAGTAATCCAGCGCTTTATCCATGGAGATGCGTTCCTGTGCCATCGTGTTACGCTCGCGCACGGTGATTGTACCATCCTCGATTGTGTCATTGTCGATGGTGAAGCAGTACGGTGTACCGATTTCGTCCTGTCTTGCGTAACGCTTACCGATATTCTGTTTGATATCGAGATCGACAGGGAATTCCTCGCGCAGTTCCAGATACAGCTTTTGCGCCAGCGGCACATGCTCATCCTTCGCGGTCAGCGGCAGGATTGCCGCTTTCTTCGGCGCCATCGCAGGCGTGAAGTTCAGATACACACCTGAAGGACGGCTTTCATCGACCGTGTAAGCCTCACAGATCAGTGCGAGCACACCACGGGTCAAACCGGCGGCGGGTTCGATAACATGCGGGATGAAACGGTTTTTGTTATCGGTCGGGTCCATATATTCCAGCTTCGTGCCTGAATGTTCCTGATGTTGCTTCAGGTCGAAGTCGCAACGGTGTGCTATCCCTTCCAGTTCGCCGTAACCGGGATCGGTGAATGGGAATTTATATTCGATGTCCGATGTACCGAGACCTTCTTTGGCGTAGTGAGCCAGCTCGTCCGCATCGTGTTTACGCATGACCATATTGTCACTGCCCAAACCAACGGAACGCCAGAATTTCACACGCTCATCGAACCAGAAATCCTGCCACATTTTGGCTTCGTCGGGTGCGCAGAACCATTCCATTTCCATCTGCTCGAACTCGCGGGAGCGGAAGATGAAGTTACGCGGCGTGACCTCGTTACGATACGCCTTACCGATTTGGGCGATACCGAACGGGACCTTCACGCGGGATGAATCCAGCACGTTTTTGAAGTTCAGGAAGATGCCTTGCGCCGTTTCGGGGCGCAGGTAGGCCTTGTTGTCCTCACTCGCCGTTGCGCCGACATAGGTGTGGAACATCAGGTTGAATTCTTTGGGTTCGGTCAGTGTGCCGGGTTCTTTCACATCAGGGCCGACAACTTTCTCATAATCTGCCACAGGCAGCTTGGTCAGGTTGACCTTCTCGAACAAAGACACATCCGCAGGCATGCCGAGCTTCTTGAGCTTCTTCTCGATCTCGCTGTCTTCGGCTTCTTCGTGGAAGGCAGGCCAGCGGTCGGCTTTGTCGGATGTCAGAACGATCAAATGGTCCTGACGGTAACGTCTCTTGGTTTCCTTACAATCCACCATCGGGTCGGAGAAACCGCCAACGTGACCGGATGCTTCCCATGTTTTCGGGTTCTGGATGATCGACGAATCGATACCGACGATTTCAACAGGTGTACCATCGGGGCCCAGCGGAGGCGTGATCACCATCTGCTTCCACCATGCATCACGCAGGTTATTCTTCAGCTCCGTACCCAGAGGGCCATAGTCCCAGAAACCGTTCAGGCCGCCATAAATGTCACTGGCGGGAAAAATAAAGCCTCTGCGCTTGCACAGCGCGACAATGTCTTTCATATCGAGGGGCACGTCTGATCACCTTTTTCTGTTAAAAAACTCCCTATTGTTTTCAAAGATTTGGGGCTTTAGTGCAACCGCTTTCTTCGTATTTTCGCCTGAAATATTAAGATTTTCAGGATTTTACCCCTGTTTTTATGTCTAAAACTTGCAATTTTCGACATTTTTCTGTACCATGCAAATTAATAGAAAAGGAGTTGAAATATGAGTGCTTATGAGACACTAGATCACTATGACTCAGTTCAACCTGACTCGGGCCTTCCATTGATGAATTCATTTGGTCAGGCCTCATTAGACAACCAGAGAAGATTGACTGACAGTGGCCATCCCCTAACCTTTGATATCAAAGGTTTCGGATAAATATAGGAACTGAGTGAATGTCTGATTATCAACATGAAGTCACAAACGAAGGGAATGTCGGTGCCCGTACAAAGGACCCGCAGAACATTCGCGAGATTGTGCAACAGATTAGAAAGAAAGCCGAAAAGGACATGAAAGGTCGTGATCCCGGCGATTATGATCTTAATGGTTTGATGTACCGTTTCGACGTGAATTCAGGCTTTACAGATCCCATTGATGAGGACCTTGAAGCGCACCTTGAAAACGAGGCTGCATAAATCAGACATGAACGTTCCGGACGAAGGCGCTTTTCGAGCGCCTTTTTTTGTGTCTTGTTTTTGCGTCTTGGATTTAGCGAATAACAAGGCGCTGGATGCGCCCTTGCGAATTCATCGTCAATGACAATCCGCGTTGTGATCCGGCCAGCGCTTTTTCGACATCGGCAATCGACTTGATTTCAATGCCGTTAATTTCCATCAGGATATCACCGGCGGACAGGAAGCGTGATACAGACGCACCCTGCGGAACATCGACAACAACGACCCCCAACATCTCATCATCCACGCCCAGTTCCAGCGCAACGGCAGGGTTTAAATTCGCCACAGTGGCGCCTTTGAGGACATGCTGCCCTTCCAGCACGGTATCGTTACGCGGCGGGTCATTCGGCGGGGCCATGGCAGTAACTTTGACCGTTTTCTCCTGACCGTTGCGGATGATGGTTACGTTAGCATCCTCGCCAAGCGGTACGTTTGCCATGCGGAATTTCATTTCAGACGAGTCGCGGATGATGCGGCCATTTAAAGACAAGATCACATCGCCGACTTTGGCTCCCGCTGCTTTCAACGGGCTGGCGGGATGCAGGTCGTTAATCAGTGCGCCTTGTGGGGTATCAAGCCCCAGAGAGGCGGCAATATCCTGTGTTACGTTTTGAGACGTGACACCGAGCCATGGGCGCACGACGCCTTTAGTACCCGAATGCCCTGCTTTTTCAGCCGCAATGACGGATGCAACCATTTCGGACGGGATCGCAAAGCCAATGCCTAACGAGCCGCCGTCACGCGAGTAGATAGCCGAGTTGATGCCTACTACGCCACCATCCAGTGCCACCAGCGCACCACCGGAGTTACCTGGGTTAATGGCCGCGTCGGTCTGGATAAAGAAGTTAAAATCACTGATGTTTAGCGATGAGCGGCCTTGCGCGCTGACAATACCACTGGTCACGGTCTGCCCTACTCCGAACGGGTTACCGATTGCCAACACAAGATCGCCAACCTCCAGCGTTTCGGACGGTTTGAGTTCGACATATGGCAACCCTTCGGCCTGTATACGCAGCAGCGCCAGATCGGAAGCAGGGTCCGCGATGGCCAGTTCAGCTTCGAATTCACGACCGTCATTCAACACAACCGTAATCTCGTCCGCCTCATCGATCACATGGGCATTCGTAACGATCAACCCATCAGCCTCGACAATCACGCCCGACCCCAAAGAGCTTTCAACCTGCCGCCTCATGCGGCCACCGAACCTGTCCTGACGGAAGAACGGCGCAAAGAACGGATCGTTCATAAACGGGTTTACCGCACGTTGTGATACGGTACGTTTAGTATATATATTTACCACGGCCGGTGCTGTTTTCTTAACGACAGGCGCGAATGACAGCTGTATTTGCGTTTCGGATTCCGGCACCGTGCGCGTTTGTGCTTGCGCAGGCGTGCTGAGCGGGTGTAAGCATAAAACTAGCAGTACGAAAATAACTCTGTTAAACATGCTAGAAAATTAGGACAGCCTGACTGGCAGGGCAAGAGGTCTTCTTCATGAAATCAATCGACTTTATCCGTGAACATAAAAACAAAGACACACCGCTGGTGAGCCTGACGGCCTATACGACGCCAATGGCGCAAAGTCTGAACCCGCATGTGGATTTCCTGCTGGTCGGGGACAGTGTGGGTACGGTGCTATATGGCATGGACAACACGACAGGCGTCACACTGGAGATGATGATCGAGCACGGTAAAGCGGTTATGCGCGCCAAGCCCCATGTGCCTGTCATTGTTGATATGCCGTTTGGAAGCTACGAAGAAGACAGTCAGGAAGCCTTAAATAACGCCAAGCGCATTATGGACGAAACCGGTGCTGACGGCGTAAAGCTGGAAGGCGGCGTGTCCATGCGTGTACAAATTGAGAAGATCGTAAAGGCGGACATTCCCGTGCTCGGCCATATCGGCCTGCAACCGCAATCGGTTGAGAAAGAAGGCGGATACAAGATTAAAGGCAAGACCGAAACACAGGTCGAAGGACTTATCGAAGATGCCAAATGCCTTGAAGATGCCGGAGCCTTCGCATTCGTTCTGGAAGGCACGATTGATGAAGCCGCCGATCAGATCACGAAGGCCGTGAATATACCCAGCATCGGCATCGGGGCCTCCGCTGCCTGTGACGGACAGATACTGGTGACTGAAGATTTACTTGGTCTGTTGCATGCGCGCCCTCCGAAATTCGTACAGCAATATGCCAATATGAAGGGCGACATTGACTGGGCGATTAAAACATTCGCCGGCGATGTCCGTGCACGCCGTTTCCCGGGCGAAGAACATCTCTACAAAAAAGCCTCATGATTACCATTAAAGACGCAGACGAACTGCAAGCCCTTGTTACGGGCTGGAAAGATGACGGCTTGAAGGTCGGCTTTGTACCGACTATGGGTGCGCTGCATGACGGGCACCTTAGCCTGATGCGCATGGCCAAGGACAAGGCCGACAAGGTCGTGGTCAGTGTCTATGTGAACCCGACCCAGTTTGCCCCACACGAAGATTTTGATGCCTACCCACGCGATGTAGAGGGCGACGCGAAGCTTATCGAGACATTGGGCGTCGATGCGCTGTATTTGCCTTTAGAGAGCGATATATACCCTGACGGCCCATCTGTAACGGTACAGGCGGGCAAGGCGGCAGAGGGCTTAGAAACCGAATTCAGGCCGCATTTCTTTCACGGGGTCGCCACCGTCGTAAACCGTCTATTCGAAGTGGTTCAGCCTGATCTGGCGGTATTCGGCGAAAAAGACTTCCAGCAGCTACAGGTCATCAAGGAGATGGTCGCGGATAAAGATATGGGCATCGAGATCATCGGTGGCCCTATTGCGCGGGATGAGCACGGCCTCGCCCTTTCCTCTCGCAATGCGTATTTGAGCGAGGCGCAGCTGGGGATCGCCCGTATGCTTAACCAGATCATTCATAATGTCGCGCAGGACCCGAGTGATGACAAGCTCCAAGAGGCCGAGGAGATGCTTAAAACAGCAGGTTTCGATAAAGTCGATTACGTACGCTATAAGCCTGAATGGAACCGCATCCTCGCCGCCGGATGGGTCGGCAAAACACGCTTGATCGACAATTGTGCTGTTCAAACATAAACCCACCAAGCTAAGACCCTGATTTTTAACATAATATTAAACAAACTCACCTAAAATATTCATACGAATAAGAGGGTAAGTTATGACGGGTATTGGCGAAGATAACTGCGGCACCAGAGAAGACGTAAAAGACTTCATCACCACAAAATTTGGAGAAGAGCTTATTTTTCAAGGGCTTGACACAAACGGTCATGCCTTGGAACTTTATGCATCGAATGATCCGAACGGTTTTTTGGGGTGGACGATGGTTATTTCGGATCCCTCGCAAACAGGCTCAACAGCCAGCTGCATGATATATGCAGGTGACGATGGACAATTCGGGCACTCTCTTGACCCCGAACTTGATAGAGACCCTAATGAAGTGGCTGGCGAATTCAGTTCCTTTGGCTGGGTTCCTGAAGGGGATTACCCGGAACTTGCAGGGGCGTTTGGTGAAGTTGCCTTTTTTGAAGGGTATGCGCCCAACGCTGAAACAACAATTCGTGTAACATTAAGTGAAAACTTAGAGCACTGGTTTATATATGATTCCAGCGCCAATCCGGATAGCTTGCATCCATATGCAGAACCGGTGATTTCTCAAATTGCAGAAGGCGATGTCGTCCATGTTGACCCCGCCAACACAGGCCCGGGCCTTCCACAGAGCAACTTGTAAAAAAAGCGGACTAAAAAGCCCGCTTTCTTATTGATTCTTATATCGCTATGAAGCTTAGCCGCCGCGCTTACCGGATTTACCGGCATTTTGCTTAGGCGCAGATTTAGACGCTTGCGTGTCTTTCTTGGAAGAAACAGGTTCGGCCTGAGATTTCTTAGGGGCTTTAGGAGCCGCCTTCTTCTTGGCTTTCGCTTTTTCTTCTTTGTCTTTCTTCTCTTCGCGCTTTTCTTTCACTTCTTCGGAAGGACCCGGAATGAATTCTTCGTCGAAGTCTACAGGACCGCTGTCCTGACCTTTGGCTTCAACATCACGGTCAACCAGTTCGATGATCGCGACAGGCGCCGCATCACCGTAGCGGAAACCCGCTTTCATGATGCGTGTGTAGCCACCCGGACGGTCGGCATAACGTTCGGCCAATACGTCGAAGATTTTCGCGACCATGTCAGTATCGCGCATCTTGGAGATTGCCTGACGACGTTTAGACAAAGCCGTTGCAGGCTTGTCGTTCGCTTGCTTACCAAGAGTGATCAGCTTTTCGATGTACGGGCGCAATTCCTTTGCTTTTGGCAAAGTTGTTTTGATTTGCTCATGCTTCACGAGGGAAGCCGCCATATTTGCCAGCATCGCCTGACGGTGGCTGGAGTCACGGTTAAGTTTACGTTGTTTAATGCGGTGTTTCATTTCACTGCATCCTTTCTGCCAGCCTTACTGGCGTTGCTGCGGCCTCACGTATGAGAGCCATAGTACAAACCGAAGCGCATCCCTTTGATGCAAGCAATTACGCTTCGGGGCGGGCAACCTGCCCTATATCGCGGACCAAGGTCCTAGAACTGCTGGTCTTCAGTTTTCTTCGCGAGTTCTTCGATATTCTCCGGAGGCCAACCTTCGACCTGCATACCCAGATGCAGACCCATTGTTGTCAGCACTTCCTTGATCTCGTTCAGAGATTTACGACCGAAGTTCGGTGTACGAAGCATGTCGCTCTCGGACTTCTGAACCAAATCGCCAATGTAAACGATGTTGTCGTTCTTGAGGCAGTTTGCGGAACGAACAGACAGTTCGAGTTCTTCCACACATTTGGCCATATTTGCCAGCATCTTCTGTTTTTTCTCATCCACTTGGGGTTGTACCGGTTCCGGCTCTTCCTCAAAATTGATAAAGGTCTGCATATGATCTTTAACAATTTTGGCAGCATGAGCCACCGCATCTTCAGGTGTAATACCCCCATTGGTCCATAATTCCATGACCAGGGAATCATAATCCGTGGATTGCCCAACCCGGGTATTCTCAACATGAAAGGTGATCTTTTCGATCGGGGAAAAACTGGAATCCATGGGAATCATCTGTACAGATTCATTTTCAATATTGTGTTTGTCGGCAGGAACATAGCCCC
>JAESRE010000004.1 GCA_016764775.1 Alphaproteobacteria bacterium | reverse complement strand
ATCGGACCACCGACCAGGGCAGCCACAAGACCCATACCACCGGCCAACCATTTCTGACCGTTACGGACTTCGCCGCTGGCAAGCTTGTTAAAGAAACCGCCGAACCAACCGGCTGTGCTTGAAAGCATGTTACCGATTGAAGAGGTTGTACCTTCACCGAGCCATCCGAATGCCGCATTACCGACAGTACCCAGTACGTTACCGGCTGAGTCCCAACCGCTTTCTTGTGGGCCTGTGTTAACTCTGCGGACAGGACCTCTTGGTGTGGTGCTGTCTGGTGTAGTTGTCGTCGTCGTTCCGTCAGGCGTAGTTGTTGTACCGTCAGGTGTTGTCGTTGTGCCGTCTGGCGTAGTTGTCGTTCCGTCAGGTGTTGTCGTTGTAACGCCGCCACCAATAACGTTTCTGTAAACTTCGTTGATATGCTCTTCGGACAGGTCGTTATCCGCATCGAGTTGCTGGATAATTGCGTTTTGCTGCGCAGGCGGCAAAGCGTGGAACGGCGTGTTTCCGTCGAATACCATATCTTGTAAAGCTTCGCGGACTTGGTCTGCTGTTACTTCAACAGGGTCGTATCTGTCGCCCACTGTTCTTGCAATAAAGTCTTCTGCGCCACTGCCTTCCAGGAATGGGTTGTCATCAAGGTCGATGTAGCTTGCGGCATCGCTCATGTGCAGGTCTGTTGAGAGCAGTGTCTCGCCAGCCCAGTCAAGGCCATACATAGTGCCCTTCAGTGGCATCGTAACAACATCATCAATCATGAATTCTGTAACACCCAAAGCGCGTGCGCCGAGGTCAGGGTGAACACCTGCGATGACAATGTTGCCATTCTCGTCGGTGATCCATGTATCACTTGGCAGAAGTGCTTCAAGCCCTTCTTCTGCACCGATCAGTACACCGCCTGCACCTAATGAGAACATGGTAATGTCTTTAACAACCTGATTGCTCGCCAAAAACTTTGTTGCATGCCAACCCGGAAGGAACGGAGCACTTGCTACGCGCCAACCGATTTTCGGAATACGCCATGCAGCTTGTGTCGCATGGTGTCTGAATACTTTCATCCCCGTTGCATCTTCTGGAGCTTTTTTCCAGAGGTTCCAGCTATGAACAAGTCTGTTTGTCGCTTCGTCACGTGTAGATGTGTGGTTACCGCCTAAGATATAAGCCAAAGGACGGTTCCATGAGTTCGCAATCGGATCTTCTTTGAAGAAAATACGACCGGGCGTAGACCAGATGTTGCCTGCATAAACAAATTTTCTGGCATGACGGAATTTGTAAGACCAGTCAGTGTATTTCTGATACACATCACGCTCTGCCCAACGTTCCGGACTGTGACGAATACTACCGGCGCTTCCGATGCCTTCATCGATAAAGTAACGATAATGGTCACTCCCGGACGTGTAGTCTGGTTTACTAGTCAAATCCTGAATAGTGGCTTCTACGAGAGCGTGAACGTCATCTTTACCGGCGCGGTCATTTAAGCGCGCAAACGCTTCAATGGCTTCGTTTTCTCCGTCAAAGCCGTATGCAGCTTTGATCAAAGAAGCAACCACAGGAGCTTGCTTGGTATCATTCGGGTCCATGCCCTCGATCTTCATAATAATGTTCTCGAGGTTGTTGTCCGATGATGGTGTTTTAATCGGGTCTCTTGTTATGTCCCGTTTGTTTGGATTAAAGAAACCGCGTCTTAAACCGATTCTACGCTCGTTCAGATCTGGCAAGTGGTCCTGTGGTCTGCGCCATAGAACACTTTGTGAAGCCGCTCTGTTTTCGGGGACAGAACGTTTGAGAGCGATGTTTGCTTCTTTAAAGATGAAAGCAAATTCTTGGTCAACAGCTCTGCGGATTTTGAGTGGGTCCTCGCCGATTGACGTCAGTTGCGCTTCAAAGCGTGAAATAAACGCAGGATCATTAAAGTTACGAATGTTACTACGCACTGATTCTGCATAGTTCAGCATGGCTTCGGCTTGCTTGTCCTTCAGGTAGAAACGCTCTCCCGCACCTTGAGCGACAGCTTCAATACGTGCGGTCTTATTTGTATCGGACCTGAATGTTCTTCCGGTGCTGGCTTCATAGTCATCAATAAGCTGTTTTGCACGGTCTCTGATGGATTGAACAGCGGCATCGTCATTGCTGTTTGTTCTCATCTTGGCTTCGCGAGTCAGCTTGGCCAGATCTCTCTCCAGACGCATCTCATCGACCACGTCTTTAAGCGCGCGGTCCAGAGCTGTCAGGTCACCTGCATTTGTTGATTGGAAATCTCTCAATACTTGTGCACTTCTGCGTGTAGCTTCAGCGGCATCAATTGCGCCGGAACGCAACTCGTCCTGAACACGGCCAAGGTTACCTTTCAGGCCGTTCAGTAATGAAGACACATTGTTTGTTGATGAGTGTGCACCGACAAGTCTGTCGTCGATCGCATTAATCAATGGATCGATGTAGGCACCAAACGACAAGTCTGAAGGCAAGTGTGCCGCCGGCACATTTACTTTCGGGAATTTGTTTGCAATCCAGATGTAAGGATTTCTTTTACCTAAAATAGTATGCAGCCACGTTCTTGAAGGATCAGGCAGCAATTCGCCGTCACGTGGTCTTGCGCGCAAGCCCAGTTCCTTGCCGACAGAAGAGGCTGACGCAAATGTTGTTCTTTGTCCTGGTGTGAATGGGCCGTCTGTCTGGCCCTCTACACGGCCTCTTGGACCTGCTTCGTCACCGGTTGTTGTGCGACCTGTTGGAGCTTCTTCGGAAGTTGTGCGTGTTGGCGCAGCTTCATCTCCGTCTACACGTGTAGGTGTAGGACCGTCATCTGGAGTACTTGTGCGAACTGTTGGTTCGTCAGCGCCTGTAGTCGCTGCACGGGCAACGGCTTCATCAGGGGCGGCTTCGGAAGCTGTTCTGCGGAATACGCTTCTGAAACCGTCACCGGCCAACTGGCTTCCGGCACCGAATGTACGGCCCATGCCGTAACCAAGAGTACCGCCGATACCGATTGAAAATGCACCGCGCTGCCATGAATATTCCATCGGCTCGTAACCGAGGGCCTGCATACCGTGGTTTTCTGTGTTGAAAACCATGCGGTCTGTGTAATAGGAATCCATCATACCGGGGACGATGGAGTAACGACCGGCGCGTCTGGCAATTTCACTGTTGAAAGCACGTCCTACAGCAGAGTTACCGACATAACGGCTAACGGCGTTATTGGCAATGAAGCGTGTAGCCTGATTGTTTACAGCACCGGCAACAAGGCGTCTTGTACCTTGTGTAACAGCGTTGTTTGCAACGGTTTGTGCAACGCGGCTTGTGGCTAAGCGTGCAACTTGGCCCTGAACTGTGGAAGTCAGGCTGCGCATGAAAGCCGTTTGTCCGGCTTTGGCAACGGCTGTTCCGACAACGCCTCTACCTGCGACAGCGGCACCACCTACGGCAAGACTTCCGCCGAATGTAGGAATAGCCAAAAGAACACTAACTGCTGTGATCCCGATGTTAACGGGGTCTGTCAGCATGGACATGGCGGCACGGCCTGCGCCGGACCAGCTCATGTTTTTGTGCTCGACTGCGCGCATCATGTATAGAAGCGCAATTTGTTGTTCTTGAGTTTTGCTACCGATTGTCAGGCCTGTTTTGCCGGCTTCCCAAAGTTGGAAGTTAAAGTCGGAGATGTAATCCAGACCTTCTTTACCGAGCTCTTCGGAAGCTTCGGCCATGGTCCAGCCTTCTTCTGCAACTTTCTCGGCCCAGGCACCTGCACCGTGGCGCATGTCGTAAATGGTTTCGGAAGCCTGAAGGAAGCTTTCATTTTCCAGCAAGGCATCTTCGGTCAGTTCGCCTTCGAAAATGCTGGCGTCCAGGTTGGTGACACCGTTTGCATTGGCTTCAGACCAGAATTGTAATTGTTCGGCGTTTGCATCTTCACCCAGATTTGAAGGGTCAGCTGTCAGGCCGCCCTCTGGCTGTACGGCGGACGTAACTGTCATATCGCCGATCATGCTTGATGTATCGATTGTGGTGTTTTCAGCAACAACTTCGCCTGTAACGCCTTCTGTGACAGGGCGCTCGACTGAAGTGTTAAAACGTGTGATGGGTTCTTCGGATGTGACGTTCAGACCCGTATTACCGAAGCCGGTAGGTCTGATCCGAACATCCTCGGAATGAGTAAATACGTCAGTCGTCAAAGCCAGAAGCTCGGTGATATCGCCTGCTTCACCGCGTCTGCGTCTTTCCTGACGTATTCTTTCCTGTATGTCGGTGTTATCCACCATATTTACACACCCTCTTTTTTTATACCGTTTGCCCGTTTTTCGAGCTTTTATTGGTTGTTTGCCGTTATTGGCTTTTTATTTTTCCGCTATTCCGCGGTTGCTATTAATTCTTCGTGTTGAGCCGTAACATCCGGCCCGCCTCTGTGATCCGGCCCGCTCTGGGCTACAATATTCGGATCGTTAGGATCAAATCCTTGTTCCATAACTACGTGGCGTCCGTTTTCTTCTGCGCCTGCCGTGTTGAATTCATTACTCATCCGGCCTTTGAAAAAATTGATGGCGGCCATAACCAGCAGGCCGATAGTACCCATTTTCTTTACAAAATCCGGTAACGGGGACATCTGTAGAGCGAGTATTCCGCCCAGAGGTCCAACTGTTCCTAGGTTATCGCCGAGCCAACTCATGATCCCGCCGCCTTCATTATCATCGCCATTGGTCCCACCTGTAGGGTGGCCACCGGGAATAAAGGAGTTCGGGTTGTTTGGATCAGGTTCGGCACCTGTAATTGCGTCCCAGGCATCGCCAACTGTGTCTGCAAGCGCTCTGCGTCCGTGACCACCTGTCTGGTGATCTACTACGGCTCCGCCACCTGCTAATGCTGCCAGTAACCAAGGAAACGCCATCTTTTGTTCTTATCCCTCTATTAACACCGCATAGCGGCATTGTTTGTTAAACTTTATAGAAGGTATGGAAAGGGGAGATTATTGGATGCGATGTTCGCAAATCGTGCTTTCATACCCTCATATTACCAAACGTTTTCAGTCTCTTATATGGACTTTTACGTTTTATAACCTGCAACGGAAAAACCTTCTGCGGGTTATTTATGAGTTCATGGTATAGATGAGGTGTTAAAAAAGTCTTAAAAAAGCGCGAAAGCCCTGAAAATTGTGCGTTTTTTTAAATTTATTTTTTGCGCATCGCATCGATACCAGCTTTATATTAGGCACGAAAAGATGAAGAAAACGTATAAAAAAGAGCGTTTTCAGGGCTTTAGGGTGTGTTTAGGGTTTTTAGTGGCGGAAGTGGCGCATTCCTGTCATGACCATTGCCAGACCGCGCTCATTGGCGGCTTCGATGACTTCTTCGTCACGAATTGACCCGCCGGGCTGGATAACGGCTGTTACGCCGGCCTCTGCCGCGCTGATCAAACCGTCTGCAAACGGGAAGAACGCATCGGATGCCACAACGGAGCCTTTGGCCAACGGTTCTTCAAGGCCGAGCTCTTTGGCCGCTTCTTCGGATTTCCATGCCGCGATACGGGCGGAATCGACACGGCTCATCTGGCCTGCACCCACACCGACGGTGGCGCCGTCCTTGGCGTAAACAATCGCGTTGGATTTAACATGCTTGGCCACGCGAAACGCGAACAGCATATCTTCGATTTCTTGCTTGGTCGGCTCGCGGTCTGTAACGACTTTCAATTCTTCTTCTGTGATATGGCCAAAGTCGGAATCCTGAACCAGCAAACCGCCTGCAACACGGGTAACCATGCGGCGTTTCTTTTGCGGATCAGGCAATTCGCCTGTTGTCAGGACGCGGACATTCTTCTTGGCGGCGAGCACTTCCATCGCATCGGCCGCGATGTCAGGAGCAATAATAACCTCACAGAATTTCTTGATGATGGCCTCGGCCGTTTCCTTCGTCAGTGTACGGTTCAGGGCGATGATTCCACCAAACGCACTAACGGGATCACAGGCAAACGCCTTATTATAAGCATCGAGCGTGTTTTCCGCGCTGGCAACGCCACAAGGATTGGCGTGTTTGATAATCGCAACTGTCGGCTCTTCAAACTCGGCCACCAGTTCGAAGGCGGCGTCGGTGTCGTTGAGGTTGTTGTAAGACAATTCCTTGCCTTGAATTTGTGTCGCGCTGGCCGCACCGGGGCGGGTCGCGCCGTCAAAGGTGTAAAGCGCGGCGGTCTGATGCGGGTTTTCACCATAACGTAATTCTTGTTTCAGATTGCCGGAGAAGCTGATGCGGCGGGGGTAGCCGAAGTTTTTATCCATCTGTGTGACAAACCAGCCGGCGATATTGGAATCATAAGTAGCAGTCAAAGAGAACGCGGTAACCGCCAGTTGCTTACGCAACTTGCCCGAGACCGCACCGTCGTTGGTTTCCATGTCCTTCAAAACCTTCTCATAGTCTTGCGGGTCGGTAACAACGGTTACAAAACTATGGTTTTTTGCCGCAGCACGGATCATCGCGGGACCGCCGATATCAATGTTTTCAATACATGTGTCGAAATCCGCACCGCTATTGACGGTTTCGGTAAACGGATAAAGGTTGATGATGACCATATCGATATCGGTGATGTCGTTTTCGTCCATCGCCTTTTTATGGGCCTCGTCATCGCGGCGGGCCAGAATGCCGCCATGGATTTTCGGGTGCAGCGTTTTGACACGCCCGTCCATAATTTCAGGGAAGCCTGTGTGGTCTGACACGTCCTTTACATGAAGGCCTGCATCTTTGAGCATCTTGGCCGTACCGCCCGTAGACAGGATTTCAACATCATATCCGGCCAGTTTACGAATGAAGTCTTCGAGACCGTTTTTGTTGGATGCGGAGACCAGCACACGTTTGATTTTAACGGCGTTCGGGTCGCGGATTGTTTTATCGGCTGCTTTGGCTGTGGATTCGGCGCTCATAATCTGTGTTTCTTTTGTTGATAATGAGCCACTGTATTAAGACTTTAAGCCGCATAAGGCAAGCCCCCGATAACACGGCTTATGTGATGATGGATGAGATCTAGGTTCCGGTAGCTTTTGTGCTGCCGACATGTGGCCCGTTTGCGTGCGCAAATACGTTTTTGCGGCCTTCGACGTTTTTGATCTGATCGGTGATGTTGGAGACGTCCTCGGAGTCGTCTAAAATCAAAAAGCCGTCCGGCTCCAGATGTTCCAGCATATTTTCGAGAACTTTACGTTGTGTCTCTTTATTAAAGGACGTCAAAACATGGCGGCAGAATATAACATCGAACATATCCAGTCTGTTCATGTCCTCGACGAGGTTATGTTTGTAAAACGTCACAATGGATGCAACATCTTCATCTATCTGCCATTTATCGCCTTCTTGCTGGAAATGCTTCATTAAAAGCTGAACGGGCAGACCGCGCTGCACCTCGAATTGCGTATAACGGCCTTCTTTGGCTTGTTCTAAAATCTCATCAGAAATGTCAGTAGCCAGAATTTGCGGTTTCCATGCAGGGGCGTTTTCCTGCATCTCTTTTAATATGATGGCTAGGGAGTAGGGTTCTTGGCCACTCGAGCATCCCGCACTCCAGACACGCAGCGTTTTGGCTTTGGCTCTGGATTTCTCCATATAAGGCAGCACATCTTTTTTGAAACTCTCGAACGGCTGGCCGTCACGGAAGAAAGACGTGTCGTTATTGGTCATCGCTTCGACAATGTCATCAATCAAGCCCGGCTCGGGCACGCCGTTCAATGCCATAGTCATTGAGCCCAATGCCGGATAGCCCCATTTCTTGGCGACGGGCTTTAATCGGGATTCCAGAATATAGGTTTTTTCCTGACTCAGATCGAGGCCGGATTGCGAGAGTAAAAGCTGTTTGTAAACGTCAAAATCGGTTAATTTCATATGCTCTTATAATCCTAACATGCTTTTTACTATATAGGTTCCGATTTCTTGTAAAGTCACGCTGGGAAACAGAAACACCCACCCTGAGCAGGGCGGGCAGACATAATTTTGTCGATAAATGAAGGGGTTACTCGTCGTCTTCGTCGAGCAGGCCGATTTGAGCGAATTTCGTTTCGATGATTTCACTGTCAAACGGCTTCATAATGTATTCGTTTGCGCCGCTGTGAATCGCTCTCTGAATGTGATTTATGTCGTTTTCCGTGGTGCAGAAAACAACTTTGGGGTGTCCGCCCCCGTCCATTTCTCTCAATTTCTCGAGAAATTCCACGCCGCTCATGACCGGCATGTTCCAGTCCAGCAACACCGCATCGGGCATAGCATCCTGACAGGCTTCAAAGGCAGTCTGTCCGTTTTCGGCCTCAACACACGTAAAACCAAGGTCCTTAACGATACGCGCGGCCACTTTGCGGACAACACTACTATCGTCAACGATCAGACATGTTTTCATGAATTGGACTCCTATAACTCGGACAGTTCCAGAGGCCAGCACTATGCTGGAGCTGTTTACATCTTTCAAAATACCACGTTGGTTTTAAAAGTCTATGAACTCTGTCGCTATAGCGCTAGATGTTTATGCAGCCGGAAGCTTGATGTGGATGTGAACCACGCCTTGTTCCGCTTCGTGCATAGATGCGCTGTAGCCGTAAGCTCTGCCGAGCAGGCCCATCAAAAACGGGTGCACATATTTGGGTTCCAGAGCTTCGCGGGGAAGTGTTTGTTCCAGAGCTTCGCCAGTGCGTTCGCGCACAGCAGCGTTTTCGCCCTTGGCGACGATGATGGTCTCAAGACCTTCACCCGGCATAACTTCCAGCTTGCCGCCTTTCGGAAGGCATTCCATCGCAAGGATCAGACCGCAAATCAGCATTTTGCTGAATGCTTTGGGGCGATCGTCACCATATCCGAATTCACCGTAAGGGTCCCATTCCTGAATAACCTTTTTCTCTTCGGCCACAATGGATTCGATCGCTTGATGGACTTCCTCGGGTTTAATGGAATCATCCGCACCGCCTGCGCCATATGCCATACGGTAGGCTTTCAGTTTGGCGGACGCTTGTGATGCGCTGAATGAAATCAGGTTCACAACTTCCTCATCGACGTTGTCTCCCATCTCTGTCAGGAATTCGATCCCGTTATTCACGGCGCCGATAGGGCTGATGATGTCGTGACAGACCTTTGAGGCCATCAATTCCAAAATCCCTGTGTCAATCTGAATGCTCATAATGCGCTTTGTCCTTTATGTATCGAAGCTTAATGTATAACCAACTTTGGCGATTTCTTGAAGCGCCATATCCTTAAGTTTTTCCAGCCCGCCCTGACTGGCGCTTTCGGCACGGAAAACCAGCACGGCCTGAGTGTTTGACGGGCGTAACAACCACCAGTCCTGACCGTTTTTAACACGCACGCCATCCGTTTCGTCCAGCTCGAACCCGTCAGGCATGTTGCCTTTCAGGTTGTCTGCGATTTGCGGAACAATATCGAACTTTGTCTCTTCGTCAACTTCTACGCGGTACTCGGGTGTGTTGTGAAGTTTTGGCAGGTCCGATGTCAGCGTGGAAAGCGGTCCGTCGGCTTTCGCCAGTTCGTTCAGCAAACGCACACCGCAATATAAGGCGTCGTCAAAGCCGTAATATTTGTCATTGAAGAAGATATGGCCTGATAGCTCGCCGGCAAGCGGGGCATCAAGTTCAGCCATTTTATCTTTGATCAGGGAGTGGCCTGTCTTCCACATGACGGGCTTGCCGCCAAGGCGTTCGATCTCGTCGAACATGACTTGCGAACATTTAACATCACCAATGATCGCCGCCCCCGGATGCTGTTCCAGCACTTCACGCGCATACAGCGTCATTAAAATGTCACAGCGTAAAACTTCGCCTTTTTCATCGACAACACCGATACGGTCGCCGTCACCATCGAACGCAATACCGAGGTCGCAGCTATTCTCTTTCACGGCCTTTTGCAGATCGACAAGGTTCGCATCGACTGTCGGGTCGGGGTGGTGGTTCGGGAAGCTGCCGTCTATGTCATCGAACAAAAGAATATGTTTGCCCGGAAGCTTGTCGGTCAGCATGCGCAAGACTTCGCCCGCGGCACCGTTTCCGGCGTCCCACGCAACCGTCATGTCACGTTCGCCCGTATAATCTTTCAGCAGGCGTGCGATGTAATCTTCGCGAATATCGACATGATCCATCGCGCCAGCACCATTTTCGAAGTTACCGCTGGCTGCAATCTTGCCGATTGTTTGAATGTGCTCGCCGAAAACGGGACCGCTTTTGGCCATCATTTTAAAGCCGTTATAATCAGACGGATTGTGTGAACCCGTAACCATTATGCCTGCCTCGGCACCACGGTCTTTAACGGCAAAATACAACATAGGCGATGGGCCGAGACCGACATTAACGACGTTAAAGCCTGTCTCCATCAAACCGCCGACCAGCGCCCCCGCAAGAGCAGGGGAAGACTCACGGCCGTCATAGCCGACGCAAATATGGTTTTGTAAATCGGCACCGCGTTCCCGCAGCAGCCACGTACCGAACGCACGTCCGAGCGCATAGGCATCATCTTCGTTCAGATTGATATCAATCTGTCCGCGAATGTCGTATTCCCGCAATATGGTAGGGGAGAAGTTATGTGGGCCGCTTTGGTTGGATGTGAAATTATTCTGCGGCTTCATTCATAGCATCCTTGTCTAGTTGGCTGGCAAAATCACGGATGGTCTGTCTTACATCGTCACCGATTTCTGGGTCTTTTGACGCGTAGGCAAGGTTCGCCTGAATAAAGCCCAGACGGCTGCCGGAATCATAGCTCTTGCCTTGAAAACGCATCGCGGTAAACGGTTGCTTGCCGATCAGCTTGTCCATCGCATCGGTCAGCTGGATTTCTCCACCCGCACCTGTTTCAAAGGCGGAAAGGTGGTCGAAAACCTCGGGCTGGAGGATGTAACGGCCGATAACTGACATCGTCGAAGGCGCGTCTTTAGGATCGGGTTTTTCTACCAAGCCTTTAACGGGCATGCCTTTTGTGCCTGCGGGTGCATCTTCGCCGCCTGTATCGACAATACCGTATTTGAACGTCAATTCTTTGGGCACATCCTCAACGGCGATAACATTCCCGCCAGTCTGGTTGTACACATCAACCATCTGCTTCAGGCATCCTGTCGGCGCCTGAATCAATACATCGGGAAGCAGAACCGCAAACGGGTCGTCTTCTATCAGCTTGGCGGCACACCAGATCGCATGTCCCAGACCGAGCGGACGTGGCTGGCGGGTCAGGAATAGCTGTCCCGCACCCATTTCCGAGTCGCGGATTTTTTCAAGCATGTCGTGCTTGCCGCGAGACTCGAGCGTTTCTTCAAGCTCGGGTTGAAAGTCGAAATGCTCTTCAAGCATGTTTTTGTGACGGCCGGTCACGAAGATAAACTCTTCGATCCCCGCTTCACGGGCTTCCTCGAAAACATGCTGGATCAGCGGTCGATCATTGATCGGCAGCATTTCCTTGGGCATGACTTTGGTGGCTGGTAAAAATCGTGTGCCGAGCCCTGCTACAGGGAATACGGCTTTACGGACGGGTTTAATCTCTGAATCACTCATAATTTTGTATAGCCTATTTTTTTGCAGTACACAAAACCGCTAGTTTTTTAGCAGGAAATCACGGGCTTCATTGAGTTTGGCGGCAATCCACTCCGACCCTTCATGATCGGGGTGGAGTTTTTGCATCAACTTTTTATAGGCCTGACGGATATCGGCTTCGGTGGCGTCTGTATCCAGCCCCAGAACTTGCAGGGCTTTTTCACGCGAATTGATTTCCGTCTCTTCGTTGAAAAAGAGATCCGGTTCTTCTTCGCTGTCTTTGCGGGCTTTCCACCATCCGGCAGCCAGCGGCGCAATGGCTGCGAGAATCGCGAGAGCAGCAGGAAGACGGCCCGTAAAGGCCAATGTGAACAGCGCGACACAGATGATGACCAGTATGGACATCAGGAAAAAAGCTTTTACCTGATGTACGTCGGCATTCACGAAGAAGCGGTACAGCACGTAAAGTCCGACCAACAGGCCGATAGCGAGTAATAAATATGGCATAAGGCCCTCAATTTGTTTCATAAAACACTAGCAAAAGGGAACGCGCCAAGCCAGTATATTGAACATGGATAATTCACAGGCAAAAATCAGCGCTTTACGCGACGTTATGAATGATCACGGGCTGGACGGCTACATCGTGCCGAAGGCCGACGAGTTTCAGGGCGAGTTCGTTGCCCCTTATGCCGAACGTTTGCAATGGCTGACGGAATTTACCGGCTCGGCAGGTGTCGCCATCGTCTTACAAGATCAGGCCTGCGTTATGAGTGACGGCCGCTACACGCTTCAACTCGGAGCACAGGTCGACCGCGATGTTTTCGATGTTGCAGATAGCGTGAAGGTTGGCGTGCATGGCTGGCTTAACGAACATGCGAATAAAGGCATTGTCGTTGGCTATGATCCGATGCTGTTTACACCCGAACAAATTGCCCGCATTGAAAAGCAAGCTTCGGACATTGTTTTGAAATCGGTACCCGGAAATCTGGTCGATAAAATCTGGTATGACCAGCCCGAAAAGCCGAAAGGGCAGGTGGTCGTTTTCGAAGAACACATTGCGGGCACAGGCGTTGCCGAGAAAAAAGCCGCCATTGCGGAAAAGGTCCGCAAGCACAAGGCCCAAGCCTGTATTCTCACCATGCCGGATTCGGTTTCATGGCTTTTGAATATTCGAGGCTCGGACATCAATTACATACCGAGCGTTCTCTCATACGCCGTTGTCTATGCCGAGGATGATAAGCCCGTTACATGGATTACGGATCAGGACAAAGTCAGCGCAGATGTCATGAGCGCGCTTGAAGGTCATGTCGAGATTAGCGGTTGGGAATGTTTTGAAAACTTTCAAAGCGGCACGGTCATGCTGGATTTTTCGACAGCTCCTGTCTGGTTCAAACGCGATCTGGAAAAACGTCAGGTCGAGGTCAAGAATGTTAAAGACCCGTGCGTTAAACCGAAGGCGACCAAGACCCTGTCCGAATATGAGGCGATAAAAAAAGCGCACATAGCCGATGGTGTTGCTGTTGTGAAATTCCTGCAATGGCTGGATGAGAACGCAGCCGATGGCGAGATCACCGAGCTGGATGCGGAAGCCAAGCTTCTTGAATGTCGTCAGCAGCATCCTGCTTTCAAGGGGCAGAGCTTTCCGACGATTGCCGGTTATGGCGCTAACGGTGCTATCGTGCATTACCGTTCATCCGCGAAAACCAACATCCCCTTAAGCGGCGGCAGTCTGTTTCTGGTTGATAGCGGCGGACAATATTATGACGGTCAGGATATCGCAGGCACGACCGACATTACCCGTACAATGGCGATAGGACAGCCGAGTGAAGAGATGATTGAGCGCAACACGCTGGTTCTCAAAGGACACATCGCGGTCGCGTCTGCACTTTTTCCGCACGGTACGACGGGGGCGCAGGTTGATACGCTGGCGCGTCAGCCTTTATGGGCGGAACATCTGGATTTTGCGCATGGCACAGGCCACGGTGTTGGCTGTTACCTGGCTGTGCACGAAGAGGCTGCGAGTATTTCTCCACGCGGCAAATCTGCATTTGAAGCGGGCATGCTCATTTCCAATGAACCCGGATACTACAAAAACGGCGAGTACGGTATTCGCATTGAAAACCTGATATATGTTCGTGAGACGGGGCAGGAAAATTCAACCGGCACGCCGATGCTGGATTTCGAGACAGTCAGCTTCGCGCCAATCGATCGCCGTTTAATAGATGCAAAATTGTTGGATGTGCAGGAAATCAAATGGCTCGATACATATCATGCTGATGTGTATGAAAAACTCTCGCCGCATTTGGATGAAAAAGAGCGTGGCTGGCTTCAGCAGCAGACAAAACCGATCGCTTAAAAAGCTCCTTTAATCATCGCTTTCATAGATGATGTTGGGGTCTTCCTCTTCTTCAGGGGCTTCTTCAGTCTCTTCGTCCGCTGGTTCCTCTTCTTCCTGACTTTGTTCAAGAAGCTTTTTCAATTCTTCACCTTTGGCAGCTCTCTCTTTTGCTTCGGCTTCCTTAAGCTTTTGAAGCTCTGAAGCGGTTATGTACAGTTGCGGGTGGAATTTTGCATTGTCGACGAGGTAATCGAAGAACGGAGACTCAACGAGATGACGCGGGCCGAGCAGTTCATGCACAACGATTTTGTTGTCTGCATGCTGCACGCGCAGCTTTACCCATCTGACATTCGGTTTACCTTTGGGCGCGATAATGTCATACGAGATTTCGGCGATGTTCTGGTTGGCAACAGTCAGGTGTTTGTATTTCAAACCATCTGCGCTCAAGCGGTGTCTTTTGATATGGCGTTCTGTCGTGATGCTCTGCGCGCGCGCGTCATTCACTTTCCCGTTAGGGATATAGCCGTACACATTGTAATAAACATCCATATTCCAGATCGGATCATGGAACACTGAGCTTACCCGTTCGACATGTTGGTCATTATAACTGACCTGGTCTTTCGGGAAGTACGGGCTGCCCGGTTCTGGCAAGTACAAGGTAAATAGGCGCATAGGCGATGTGACTGAACGCCATTCTTCTTGAATGGACCCGTCCTCACGCACATAGCCGTTATCGACATCCAGCGAGTTGTAATGCTCTCTGGTCTTGAAGGATGTCATCATATCCTCTGGACCACTGATGATATGCTGGATTTTGGCTGTTTCTGTAAACAGAACCGTTATACGGATACTCTGTTCGCCGACCTGCGGGTCGTCATATTTCACGTAGATTTCCCCGGCCGGAAACCCGTCCTTGTAAAACAAATCCTTCTTTTCACGCAAAATACCGCCGAGGCTGGAGTAATAGCTCTCGTAAAGTTGCAATTCATTATGAATCAGTTTCGCAGCGTCTTGCTGGCTCAATGTGTAGCCGAGCGTTTGTTCGTATTTAATGATGTAGTTTTTAACAACGTCCTTGAATGCCCGCTGGTCAAACGTCGATACGGTTTGGCCGTACATCGCGACTGACTTGTCATTCAAGCGGAATGTATTGATGTCTTCTTTGACGTTGTTGTAGATACGAAGCTTAAACAGCCCTGTTTTGGACTTGAAATAAATCCACTGCTGAGCGAGTGCAGTACCGGCAAATACGAGGGAAACAATAAAAAGCGTAGGAAGAACGAATTTTTTCATATGTTCAGAAAATTTGTTGCGACAATACCAGTACTAATTATAGGCCATAAAAAAACCGCTGCAAAGCTTTGCGGCGGTTTTTATAAAAATGGATAATTCGGTTTAAAATCTAGAAACCATCTCGATCGCGGCGCTTACGCTCCATCTTGCGGGCGCGGCGAATGGATTCAGACTGTTCGCGGGCTTTCTTTTCAGAAGGCTTTTCGTAATGGCGACGAAGCTTCATCTCGCGGAAGATACCTTCACGTTGCATCTTCTTTTTCAAGACTTTCAAAGCCTGGTCTACATTGTTATCGCGTACATTTACACTAACCACAGTGCATCACTCCTTTCAAAGAGTATAAAGGTTAAATTTGCTCTCAGCGCTTGTTTTGAGCGCATAAAAAGCACACACTTCCTAGCATCCCCATCAAGGAATGCAAGCAAAAAAAGCGGATAAGATATTAATTATATGATTTTCAAGCATTTTTTACAAATTTCGGCGCTGTTGATGTTCTGGCCGTTATCAGCGAATGCGCAGGATATTGCCCGCCCGCAGCCCGAAATCGCGACGGATTACGAGGGTGTTTCAGTCGCTGAAGGCGCGGATTTCATGATCGTGACCGCCAATCCGCATGCGACGGAGGCCGGATACAAGGTTTTGGAGAAGGGTGGCAGCGCCGTTGACGCCGCCATCGCCGCGCAATTGGTACTGGGACTGGTCGAGCCGCAATCCTCAGGCCTCGGCGGTGGCGCATTCATGCTCCATTATGACGCCGAAAGCAAAGAATTGGTGAGCTATGATGCCCGTGAAACCGCACCTATGCTCGCGGGGCCGTATTTATTCCAGAAACACGGAGAGCCGATGGCGTTTTTTGATGCCGTTGTTGGTGGTCGTTCTGTCGGTGTGCCCGGAACACCAGCGTTATTAAAGGAGACACACCAAATTCATGGCAAGCTGACATGGATGGAGTTGTTTGATGACGCCGTCATGCTGGCCGAGGAGGGATTCGAAGTTTCTCCCCGTATGGCCCAAATGGTGGAGGGCGCGCAAGATCGTCTGAAGCGCTTTCCTGCGACATCAGCCTATTTTATGCCTGATGGCAAACCCGTCCAGGCAGGAGACCGCCTTCATAACCTCAAATATGCCGACACTTTAAAAGAGTTTCGCTTTTACGGCTCGTCCAAATTCTACCGCGGTCAAATTCCCGCCCGTATTGTTGAGGCCGTGCAGGGATATGCCGATAACCCGGGCTTGTTGAATACCCGTGACTTTCATGAATACCGGCTTAAAAAACGTGACCCCGTATGTGGGCCGTACCGTGCTTATATTGTGTGTTCCATGGGGGAGCCGTCATCGGGTGCCCTGACGCTGTTGCAGATGTTGGGAATGCTGGAGAAATTCGACCTTCCCGCATTGGGCGCTGATGACCCGCAAAGCTGGAGCCTGATCGCACAAGCCAGTGCGCTGGCCTTTGCCGACCGCAATAAATACATGACCGATCCCGATTTTGTGGATACACCCGGTCTGGCTTTGATTGACCCTGAATATCTGGTGTCTCGTGCGTCACTGATAAAACCTGATCAACCGCTGGAAATGATCGAAGCGGGCACGCCACCGACAATTTCAGCTGAAGAATACGAGGCTGCGCCCGATGTAACACGACCCGGCACCAGTCACATAAGCGTTGTCGATAAGGACGGTAATATTGTGTCCATGACCACGACCATCGAGGGCGCATTCGGCTCGCACATGATGGTGAACGGCTATCTGCTCAATAACGAACTTACGGACTTTTCTTTTGAACCGTATGGAGAGGACGGCAAACCCATCGCCAATAGTGCAGAGGGCGGCAAGCGGCCGCGCTCGTCCATGTCTCCTACAATCGTGTTCGACCAAAAGGGTAATCCTGTTCTCGTTCTCGGCTCCGCTGGCGGCAGCCATATCATCGGCTATGTCCTGCAACGGATTATCGCTGTTCTCGATTGGAATATGCCGATAGAGGACGCGCTGGCAATGCCGCATATACTCGCCCGCGGGAAAACAATCGAAATGGAAAACGATGTTCAGCAAAAAGCATTGGAAGATATGGGCCATGACGTCAGTGTGAAGTCACTAAATAGTGGCCTGACGGCTATTCATATAACCAATGAAAGCTTGCGTGGTTCTCCTGATCCGCGGCGTGAAGGTGTCGCCAAAGGGCAATAACCGGATTGAGCAGGTGCAGCATGGAAAGTTTAAGCGCGGTCTCTGCAAAATGCTAAAATAGGAAAAAAGGAGACCAGATATGAGAATTCTAGCTTTACTCGCTGCTGTGTTTATCGCAACGCCCGCCTTCGCCGCCGATCCTGTCGAAGGATTGTGGTTGACGCAAAACGAACGCTCCGTGATCAATGTTTATGAATGTGATCAGGGATTGTGCGGTGACATTTACTGGATCATCGATGGTGGCATGCAATATGACACCAAAAACCCCGACGCTTCCAAACATAAAGACCCGATGTGTGGTTTGCGCATTCTCTACGGTTTTGAAAAAGACGAAGTTGGTGAATGGGAAGACGGCAAAATTTACAAAGCCGACGAAGGCGATGTTTATAACGCGAATGTCGAAATCAATGATAACGGCACGTTAAAAGTGCGCGGTTATGTCGGTATTTCAATGTTTGGAAAAAGCCAGAAATGGACGAAAGTCAGTGCTGACGATTACGCACAGTGCAACGCACCCGCTAACGCAGACAACTAAGCACTTTCACGTGTTTTGAGATCGAGAGCGGCCGCGAGCAGGGCTTTGGTATATTCTTTTTTCGGATTATCGAAGATATCTTGCGCGGGGCCGCTTTCTACAACCTTACCATCCTTCATGACAATCAGATCATGCGCCATCGCCTTGACCACACGCAGGTCATGGCTGATGAAGATATACGAAATCTTGTATTCCTTCTGCAGGGCACGGAGCAGGTCGACAATCTGTGCCTGTACGGATAAATCCAGCGCCGATGTCGGTTCATCCAGTACAATGAATTTCGGACGCAGCGCCAATGCGCGGGCGATGGATATACGCTGGCGCTGGCCGCCGGAAAACTCATGCGGATAACGGTGGCGCGTTTCGGGGTCCATATCGACGTCCGACAATGCGCGCACAACTTCTGCATCGCGTTCCGCTTTACTCAAATCCTTGCGGTGAATTTCCAGACCTTCACCGATGATCTGCGCCACGCTCAAACGCGGAGACAATGACCCGAACGGGTCCTGAAACACCACCTGCATGTCTTCGCGTAGAGGCAGAAGGTCTTTCTGGCTAGCGTCTGAAATGTCGTGCCCTTCAAAAACAATCGTACCCTCGGCTTGTAATAAACGCAGCAGGCCAAGACCGAGCGTCGTTTTGCCCGATCCGCTCTCGCCGACCACACCGATGGTTTGGCCTTCACGTGCGGTGATGTCGATATCATCCACGGCTTTGACCCATTCGCTGGGCTTGCCGAAAATATTCTTCTTCTTCGGGAAATGTATTTTGATATTCGTACCCTGCATCACAATCGGCGCGTCATGCTCGGCTTTGATCGCATCACCACTGGGCTGGGCATTGAGCAACATTTTCGTGTATTCATGCTGCGGTTTCTTGAACAGGTCTTTCGTCTTGTTCTTCTCTACGATCTTACCGTTTTGCATCACGCAGACTTTGTCGGCCATCTTCTCGACAATGGTCAGGTCATGGGTGATCAGCAGCAACGCCATACCAAGGCGGTCTTTCAAATCATTCAGCAATTCCAGAATTTGCGCCTGTACGGTCACATCCAACGCTGTCGTCGGTTCATCCGCAATCAGGATTTCGGGATCATTCGCCAAAGCCATGGCGATCATCACGCGCTGGCGTTGCCCGCCCGAGAGCTGGTGCGGATAGGCT
Source organism: Alphaproteobacteria bacterium (assembly GCA_016764775.1). Taxonomy (GTDB): domain Bacteria; phylum Pseudomonadota; class Alphaproteobacteria; order Micavibrionales; family Micavibrionaceae; genus TMED27. The sequence continues at coordinate 18,337 of JAESRE010000004.1, read as the reverse complement.
TTAAGACGTGTGGTCAGGTTTTCCAACCCAACCAGATTGAGTAATTCAATCACTCGTTCATGCGCCTGCGCCTTACCCATCTTCTGGTGCAGGAACAGGACTTCTGAAATTTGTTTTTCGATTGTGTGTAGCGGGTTCAGGGCCGTCAGCGGCTCCTGAAAAATCATACCGACCTGCATGCCGCGGATGGTGCGCATATAGCTATCGCCCTTGCCGACGAGGTTATCACCCTCGAACATGATCTTCGCGTCCGGATTATGAATTGCGCGCGGGTAGGGGAGCAGTTGCATCAACGACAGCGCGGTTACCGATTTGCCCGATCCGGATTCCCCGACCAGGGCAACGGTCTCGCCTTTGTTAATATCGAAGCTGACATCGTCGACAGCACGGAATAGTCCTTGCTGGGTTTTGAAATCAACACACAAATTTGAAATGCTCAAGAGCGGGTCAGCCATATCCTTTTGTAACGTAAAAGCAGAGTTCGGCAAAAGAGAAACCGTTGCGATTTCGTCGATAAATGTGTATTTAATCAAAGGCAGGTAATATTCTAGTGATTATTATGCATTTTTGAAGCCAATTCAACTTGACTTTTACCATAATAAATCTCTATAGTGCTTCTTTTTTAAAAAGGAAAAGTTATGGTTTCATCAGCTGTAAACGTGCAGAACCTAGCCGTTATCGACTTCATGACAGATTATCTGACGCCCGAAATGAGCGCGTGGAAAGACGAAGCCCGTGTGCCTTATGCTGCGAGTTGCGCCCGTCAGATATGGTACGGCGAGATGGAAGACTTTGCTGATTTCCCGCTGCCTGCCGATAAAGAGAACTTCTTACTGCTTCAGGGTAAGGAAGCGTACTCCCATTTGTTGAAGGTTATTTCCGGCTTTGAAAGCAAGCGCGTTGGTGAAACGCATGTCCGCAGTCAGTTCTATGACAGCTGGCGTGTTATGAAAGAAAGCTACCCCGAAGAAGCCAAACGTTTTGAACGTCTCGTGGGCCAACTGCGCATGGATGCCAATTTCGTCCAGAATAAAATTTCCGCCAATTTTGCCGAAGAATGCGAAGCGAAAAGCGCACTTACTCTGTCCGGTCAGGAAAAGGGTGACAAGGTTCTGATCGTTGCAGGTATAAGCCGTCACGGGGACGTTACTGACCTGACCGAGCGTATGGCGCGTGTCTGCGAGAACCTGCAAAAACGAAATCCTGATTTCATTTCCGTGACCCATCCGACAATGGAAGACAAGCTGAAGACCGCAACAGGGATGTGGAAAACAGAAAAGAAACTGAGATCAAACATTAACGTTGTGCCGTTTGACGAGATCGGACGCAGCGTTGAGGAAGCGGATCGTGTCTACGTGTTAACAGCCATAGGCGAAAACCCGGAAGCCGATAATATTCTGGTGCAAACATGGGCGGACCGTGTGCGCGATGACAATACAATCGTTCATTTGCGCGGAAAACCTTCTAAACGTGGCGCAAACGATGCTCCTTGGACATCTCTGACCAGAGAAGACGGCTTTATTTCATCCGAAGATGTTACGGCTGAAGAGCACCGCCGTGAGCGAAATAACGAGCTCATTATCAACAATGCAAAAGCTGCGTTTGATGTCTGTGCTCGTTTGCGTCTTGAGGGCCGTTTACCGAAGAACGAAATTCCACGGGAAATGCCCGAGCTACTGGCCTCTCAAGGGTAAGCTATTCTATTGCGGCGCCAGCACGTTGTGTACCAGCAACGCCAGCGCAACAGATACGCCCAGACCGATCATCATTTTCAGGAAGTCCTTACCGATTAGCGGGAAGACATAGCCGAACTTGTATGTCTCGCGGTATGTCGTCGCGATGGCCAATTCACGCCCTGTCAGCAAACCGACAAAGACCCATGTCGTGCTCATCGGGATAGAGTTGAGTTCTTTGAAGTAAATCAGGATGAGTGCGTAGATGAAGTCGATAATCGTCGCTGAACGCATAAACCGTGTACCCGATTTTTCGAGAACGATTTTTTGAATTTTCCCGCCCTGTGACCAGAAAATATACCCCAGCGCCGCGCACAGGAACGCGATCACGCCGATAAGCAATTCCGGGCTAAGCTGGCGAGGAAGGAAGACGGCGATGTTCGCCATGTCATGACTAAGCCACGAATACCACAGAAAGCCTGTCGATAACCATTGCAAGGTTCGCCAGAACGCACGGTGCTCGGTTTTGACCTTGTCGTACTTTTCGTTGATCACACGCGCCACAACGAGCCACAGAATGTAGGCCACAATCGCGGCCATACCGTAACCGATGACGGACTTTACCAGCATTTTCTCCAGCACCAGTGTCGATGCAAACGTCGAAAGCACTAGGAATGTCGTTGATACGGGAATACCGATCCGCGTCAGTAAAACCAGTACTGCGGGCGCCGCTGCATGATACCACTGAATTTCTATGGGTGGGATTTTTTCCAGCCGTCCGAAAGATATGTCGCCGTCATTGATGTACCAACCATAGGTCAGTGTCGCAGCAAGGATAAGGCTGGCTGCGCCCCATAAAATGCCCCAGTGGAAGATACGTGTGTTGGAAGCGATGAAGGTGCCGAGTGTTTGTACGGCGTCGTTGCCGATAACGGCATAGGCGGCAAGCAGGAAGCCTATTGCCGCGTAGATGGTTGGTAAATCCATGATGTTTTCTCTCTCTAGCTCTTATGCGGCGAGAGAACCTTGCTCATTGCCGCGCAAACCCCATAAGCGAGTAAGCCTGCGATCATGCCGGGCATGACTTCGTAGACAGAATCGCTGTAGCCACCATAGCGCCATGCGGCCATAGATGCGAGTCCTACGGCCATCATAAATAGGCCCGTTTTCTCTCCTGCTTTTCCACCCAGAGCATTCACAATCAACAGCGGCCCGAAAGCACAGGCCAGAGCGGCCCACGCAACCACAACGAGGGTGAACACACTCTCCGATCCGTAAAGGGCTATGACCAAGGCTGTGGCTGTTATGCCAACGGTCGCGAGTTTGGTAAGCAAATAATTCATGGGTTTGCCTTGGCGTAAATCCCGCGTAATCGCAGCCGTACAGCTCAGGATTTGGGAATCTGCCGTGGACATTGTAGCGGCGAATAATCCAGCGAGAACCAGTCCTGCAAAAACAGGGTGCAGTAATTGTTGCGCCAAAGTGGGCAGGGCAAGTTCGGAATCAAAATTCGCGGTTTCGGGAATAAGCAATCGTGCGGCCAGACCAGTGCATACGCACAGAATGGAAAACCCTACATACCAACTGTAATAATACATTCGCACACGGGTCATACTCTTCGCTTCATCCATGGCCATAAACCGCACCATGATATGCGGTTGGCCGACAACACCGATACCGGCAAACATCCACCCCATGATAAACATCAGCGGACCGAACTGCTTATCGGACGGGAAGATATCCATAAAAGTCGGGCTGACGGCGGTAAGGTTGCTGCCGAATTCTCCGATGCCACCGGCTTGTAGAATGATCATCACGCACATTAAGGCCATCGCGGCAAACATCACGAATGATTGCGCTGCATCTGTCCAGATCGATGCCCGCAAGCCACCGGCAAAACAATACAGCACGACAATAATCGCGCCGATGATTGCACCGAGCTGGTAATCCCAACCAAAGAGGACGTGCAATGCCTTCGAGCCCGCATTGAGCTGCGCACCCGCATAAGTGCCGAGAAAGGCCAGAGTGATAAGGCCGCCGATAAAGCGCAGGATCTTCTGCTCGTTACCGTGCCATCGGCTTAAAACGCCTGCAAAGCTCAATGCTCCGGTATCCTCCGTTTTCTCGCGCAAACGTTTATGCACGGCAAAGGAAATGAAAAAGTCACCTATAATCCAACCGACCATCAACCATGCGGCATGCAACCCCGACAGGTAGGCATAGCCGATCAGGCCGACAAACATATAACCGCTGTTATTGGTCGCGACAGCAGACAATGCAACCAACCAAGGTTTCACATCATTACCCGCAAGCAGATAATCGCTGTTGGTTTTGGAGTGTACTAGAACTGAAGCAACGCCGATGGCGACAAAACAAAGAAGGAAAAACCCGAAGCTTAAAATCATCATAATGATGCCAAGCCTAACAAGCCCTCACCGCTTTGGCTAGGAAAGTCGCAAAAACCTTTAAGCGGCGAAATTGAAGCTGTCTTGTTTGACGCTTACACCCGCATCTTCGAGGCACCATGCAAGGATGGCTTTTTGTGCATGCAGTCTGTTTTCCGCTTCGTCATAGATCACGGATTGCGGGCCTTTTGCCACATTTTCGGAAACTTCTTCCCATTCATGCATAGGCAGGCAATGCAGGAAGATTGCGTCTTTATTAGCATGGCCCATCAACTCGGCATTCACTTGATACGGCCAGAATTTTTTGATGTCCTTGCCTTCCTGTCCCATCGATACCCATGTATCCGTGACGATGACGTCAGCACCGGAAGCGGCTTCTTGTGCATCATTGGTGAAGGCGACACCGTCCGGCACGTTGCCGTTCAAATCTTCGGGCAGGGCCATGACAAATTCATAACCAAATAAAGGTGCGGCTTCGATATAGCTTTGCGAGACATTGTTGTAATCCCCGAACCATGCAATTTTTTTACCGTCCGCGTTGCCGAGCTTTTCTTCGACCGTCATCAGGTCGGCCATAATCTGGCAGGGGTGGGAACGGTTGGTCATACCGTTGATGACAGGGACTTTCGCGTATTTACACAGCTCCAGAAAATCCTCGTGATTGCTCATCCGCACCATGATGGCATCGACAAAACGTGACATCACTTGCGCGGTGCTTTCAATGCTTTCCGCGCCGCCGATTTGTGACTCTTCCTTGTTCATCACGACCGTGTGTCCGCCAAGTTGCTTCATGGCGACTTCAAAACTCATCCGTGTTCTGGTTGATCGTTTATCGAACATCATCGCCAGTGTCAGACCTGTGAAAATCTGCGGCGGGTTATATTTTTCGGCCTTCAATGCGTGCGCTTTTTTCAAAATACCTTTCAGCGTGTCTGCATCGAAATCCTTAAGGTCGATAAAATGTCTGACGTCTTTCATTACTCTTCTAACTCACTCAACGTTGTCTTGATGATGTACAAAGCCTCTTTCGCTTCGTCTTCGCTTAGGATCAGTGGCGGCGTAATACGCAGCGTGCCCTTGCCCGCTTGCGTGGCCATCATGCCGTTCTTCTGCAATCCGCCGAGAACGCTTTTGATATCGAACACCGTATCGACACCGATCATCAAACCCATGCCGCGAATATCGGTAATCTTGTTTGATGCGCGTTTGATTTCATTCAACCCGTCGAACATAAGCGTAGAGACCTTTTGCGCATGCGCCAGAAAACCGGGCTTGGTCAATTCTTCCATCACGGTTGCGGCGACCGCACAAGCCAGAGGGTTACCGCCATAAGTCGTGCCGTGTGTGCCGACGACAATCGCTTTGCCGAATTTCTCTTTTGCAGCCATCGCCCCGACGGGGAAACCCGAACCCATTCCTTTTGCCCATGCGGCAATGTCGGGTTCAACACCGAAAGATTCATAAGCATGCAAAGAGCCCAAACGTCCGAAACCGGCTTGGACTTCATCGAAGATCAGACAGATATTCAACTCATCGCACAGCTCGCGCAAATCTTGCATGAACTCGGGTGTAGCAGGGGTCAGCCCGCCTTCACCCTGCACAGGCTCGATTATGATCGCCGCGGTTGTCTCTTTTGATGCAACGGCTTTTACGGATTCAATGTCATTGAATTCCGCCCATTTGATCCCGCCCAGATAAGGGCCGAAAAACGGCTGGCTGTGGAATTTTTCGGTAACGCTGGCCGAACCGTAAGTGCGGCCGTGAAAAGACTTTCTAAACGCGATGATCTCGTTGGCCTGTGCGCCTTTTTCGTCATAGGCCCATTTCCGCGCGCATTTCAGAGAGGCTTCAACGCTTTCCGTACCGCTGTTTGAAAAATACACCTGATCAAAACAGCTTGTTTTAACCAGAAGCCTCGCAGCTTTCAGCTTTTCTTTTGTGGCGTAGGATGCCTGACACGTCATCATACGTGCCGCTTGTTCGTTAATTGTTTTGAGCAAAGCCGGATGAGCATGGCCAAGGGACGCCACCGCAATCCCTGCAGCACAGTCGAGATATTTCTTGCCGTCCGTGTCATAGGCATAACAGCCTTCGCCGTAATCCATGACCACAGGTTGGGGGGCATAGGTTTTCACCAGATAGCTGAATGACTCATCAATAATATTTTGTGCTTCCTGACTCATAACTTACCCTTTCTGTCCTTCGATCAATTTCTGCGCTTCGACTTCGTTTTGATAGGATTGCCGCTCACTCTCCGAGAATAGCATGGTTCCCGGCCCAACCGGCTCGTAAATTTCCTTTTTCAACGCATCCTTGCGCAAACCGCTCATCAGGTGGATGCGCCGCACACCGGCATCAAGCGCGGCTTTGCAGTTTTCCAGTTTGACATGCATGCCGCCTGTGGCCGTGCCGTCGGCGATCAATCCGTCGATCTGTTCGGATGTAATAATCTCGGCAACCTTGTCGTTGATCTTCACACCATCAACGTCGGACAGGAACATCAGCTTGTGCGCTTTCGTCCCGATCGCGAGCTGCGTTGCAATCGTGTCCGCATTGATATTGCAGGCTGTGCCGTCTTCGGTAATCGCAATACAGGCACACGCAATAAAGTTCACGGTGCGGAACAACCTGTTCACGGGCCGCGCCTGCACGTTATGAATGCCGCCTGTAAAATCATCGCCTTTAACTTTGGGCTGTAAGGTTACATTCATCCAGTCGGCGGGGACGGCGTTAAAGGACAATCCGTCCAGCTTCACCTTCGCCATTGCGCCCGAAACTTTTAAGGACAGATCACCGCCCAATACATGCTTAACGATGCCCATATTGGCTTCATCAGTGATGCGCTTGCCGCCTGTCTTTTTAACTTCAATACCGCGCTTTTCTGCTTCGACGTCCATTGCACGTCCGCCGCCATAGATCAGCAGGATCTTGATCCCTTGCAAGGTCAACTCGCGGATATTGGACAGCAGGTTTTCCAGCGCAACATCATCTTCGATGATTTTCCCGCCCGCTTTGATGACAAAGAAATTGTCCTTGAACTTGCTCTCGTAGAAAGCGTTGATGAAAAATTCCGGCATTTTGTTTTTAGGTTTCATAATCATAATTTTGCTTACGGATATACGGGGCTAAGCTTTGCAAGCCCTTCCGTTTCCTCCAGTCCAAACATCAAATTCATATTTTGCACCGCGCAGCCCGATGCCCCTTTGACGAGGTTATCAAGCGCGCCTTGCACGATATAACCACCTTCGGTTTTTTCGAAGGAAAGGTCGCAGTAATTGGAGCCGACCACATTGGCCAGCGCCACGGTATCCATCACCCGCACGAACGGCTCATCCTTATAGAGTGTTGGCTCAGCATCCGTTTTTACAAAGGCTGTTGCGAATATTCCCCGCACGAACGGCCCCGAAGTCGGTACGAAGTTCAATTGCGCTTCTTCGATTTTGGCAGTGCGTGTGATTTCGGGAATGTGTCTGTGTTTGTTGATATTGTAGCTTTTCATGTTGTGGCTTCTGATCGGGTGGTGTGTGCCATCACTCGCCGACTTGCCTGAACCGCTGGAACCAGTCACAGCCATAACGTCTGCATGCTCGATCGCTCCGGCAAACGGGTGCAGCATAATTTGCGCCAGCAATGCAAAACATCCCGGGTTCGCTACAGTATCCGCACCTTTGATCGCATCCCGATGAAATTCGGGCGCGCCGTAAACAACGTCTTTTAAGAGGTCAGGGTGGTTGTGGTCCTGATAATATTTCTTATAGGTCTCGACATCATCCAGCCTGTAATCAGCCGATAAATCGATAACCTTCACCTTGCCGTGCAAATCCGCAACGACGTCCTGCGCCGTTTTATGGGGCAGGGCGAGGAACACCACATCACTGTCCGCGCCGACCTGATTATGATCGGTATTGGTGATCTTCAAATCCAGATGCGACAGATGCGGGTAGACCTCACCGATCGGCGTGCTGTCATGCTGCCGCGAAGTCAGGTGCACAATTTCGACATGCGGATGCGCCAGCAACAACCGAAGCTGCTCCAGCCCCGTGTAGCCTGTAATGCCAATGATGCTTGCTTTGATCTTAGGCTGCATCTTGCATCTCCATGGCCCATCTGGTGATGATCAGGTCCAGCCACATATTGTCGGGGTTAAAGGCGTTATACGTCAGGATGCCGAGCTGCTCTTTCAAAATGTCCTTACCGACCTGATTGTCTGTCACAGGTCCGCTTAATACATCCAGCGGCAAGCCAAGCTCTTCACAGGCCTTGGCGAGACCGATTGCACCGACGGGGTCCCTTGCGCAGCCGATATGAAACCTTACGTTCTTTTGAATTTCAGGGTCCTGCAAAATCGCATGTACTCCGTATTTACCCATCATGCCGTCGCCGAATTCGATCATGATCGCATCGGGATCGGATTTGGATAGGTGGTTGATGGCTCCTTTCGCCACAGCCGTCATCTGGTCGTCAGGCATGTCGGCGGTGGAGGTGACACCGCAATCCACGAACGAAACACCGTTATAAATGCCGTAATCTTCCATTTTGAACAGGTCACGCTGTGCGCCCACACCTGTCAGCTTCGCGCCGGCCAGCTTCATGCCCATTCTGGTCAGTGTTTTAACAATCTCGATCGCGACGGTCGTTTTACCGCTATCCATCGCCGTACCCGTCGTAATAATCAGCGGTACGTTGCTTTTTAAAGCCGGACTGGGTTTGAACAGGGCCGCATCGCCGATATTCAGCAATTTGCCTTTTCTCTGTATGCCGCCAAGAACCCGTACTCTTAAAGGTTCACCGACTTCCTTAACATTAGCGGATGTGCAGACACCCGCAATGCCGCCGAAATTCAACAGGTGAATAACGTCATTAACTTTCAGGGATTTGGGTAAATGTCCGACAAAACCCATCAATGCCATACGATTTCCGAGGGCAACGGCCAGAATATCGCCTTTTTTAAGCTTGGACATACGTCCTGACGGCAATTCCAGCTCGTTATAAATGCTTTTATCTTCCAGAACCTGTACCGCCAGTACCGTTCCCATTTCACAGGAAAGCTGATCGGTCAGCTTTTCTTCGTGCTTCAATGCCAGATTTTTGGTCACGGAAGCGATTTTGTCGATTTGTATTTTGCTCATGTATTTCAATTTCTTAATAACGTTAACACCATGCAATCCTTTGGCCATCCTTGCAAGAGGATACCAACCGATTAAGCGTTCAAATTTTGTAGGATATATTTAAGGCACGAAAAATGCCCGCCTAATCGGGTGGATTAGCGGGGGCGTCGTCGAGGGGTTGTAGTTGTGACACCAAAATTTTTCATAGCCGTTATAAAGCCGATTTTGGGAACAAAAGTCAAACTTTTTTCGTTGCTAATAATGCGGTGCAACACGCACGAATTTGTCTTTTTCAGATCAGATGTGTTAAAAAAGCTGCAATATTTAATAAATTAACAATTATGACGAGAGAACAAATGATAAATATTGGTGTAGTTTTTGGTGGCCCTAGTGAAGAACACGAAGTGAGTCTGGCCAGCGCAAAAGCAGTTATGAAAGCAATTGATTCACTTCCCGGATATAAAGCTGAGCGCATCGGAATGTGCAAGGAAGGCAACTGGGTTGTCGGTGAAGGTACTCTTCGCTTCCTGATCTCCAAAGCAGATCCTGACATGCTGTTCATTGAAACCGAAGAGGATGTCGATGACAGACCAACATTCGAAGTGCCACCACACGCTTTTTTCGACAAATGCGACTACATCATGCCCATGACACATGGCGCAATCGGTGAAGACGGTAAATTGCAGGGCTTCTTCGAAACTCTGAACATTCCCGTAATCGGCTGCGGCACACTCGCCTCTGCTGTATGTTTTGACAAAAACTATCTGAAGACACTCTTGGAAGGTCACGGGTTCAAAGTTGCACCGGGTGGTGTAATCAATATTGAAACCACAGCCGTCACAGAAGATGTCTATAAAGAGTTCGTTGAAATTACAGGCGGCGAGAAATTCGCCATCAAGCCGAATGACAATGGTTCCGGTATCGGTGTTTCCATCGCCCGTAACTATGAGGAATTCAAGAAAGGCGTCGAGAAAGCTTCTAAATTCACACGCGCAGTTCTGGTGGAGAAGTTTATTCCCCACAAAGAGATTGTTGTCGGTGTGATTGGTAACGGTGACGACATCGAGATTTCACATTTGGGTGAATCCAATGCGGAAGTCGACAATGTCTATGAATACGAAGCCAAGTACAACGAGAACACATTCTGTCAGTGTCCGGCTGATATCAGCCCGATGATGGAAAACAAAATCAAAAAGCAGACAGCAGAAATTTACAAGCTGGTTGGCTGTAAAGATTGGGCACGTATTGATTTCTTTATCGAGAATGAGACAAACAGTCTCTACATGAATGAAATCAACACTATTCCGGGTTTCAGCCCGCACAGTGTGTTCCCGAAGATCTTTGAAAGTAAGGGCGTCGGCTATACGGATTTGGTTCGCAAAATTATTGAAAGCGCAATCAAGCACGAAGAGCAGGCGAAGAAGGCTGCTGCCGCTTAATTATTTAAGCGCCAGCTTACTTTCAACAATCTGCACCCAGTATTCCATACCGAGTGGCAGTATATCGTCGTTGAAATCATAACGCGGCGTATGCAGGCCGTTATTATGGTTGCTTTCCGGGATATCAGGTTCCCCCTGACCCATAACGATGTAGGCGCCGGGCTTTTCGCGAAGCATGGCGCCGAAGTCTTCCGCACCCATTGAAGGTTCGATCCCATCATCCATGTTGTCCTCGCCGACAACCTGACGGCCAATATCGGCACAGAATGCCGTTTCTTCCTCATCATTGATTGTCGCGTCCAGACAATAGTAATAATCGTAATCCAGATTGGCGCCCATGCTGATGGCGATGTTACGGGCGATATCACCGATCTTGCGGCTTAAACGCTCACGAATTTCATTATCGAATGTCCGAATAGACAGCAGCAAATCCGCATTGTCGGGAATGATGTTGTGCGCACCCGTGCCCGCTTTGAAATTGGTAACGGAAATCACAACACTGTCCAGCGGGTCCACGGTACGGCTGACCAATGTTTGTAACGCCGTAACAATATGTGCGCCCACAATGATCGGGTCGATTGTTCTGTGCGGGGCGGCGGCGTGACCACCGGAACCGAGGATTTTGATGCTGGCGATATCCGCAGAGGCCATCATAGGGCCGGAGCAAATACCCATCTGGCCTTTTGGCATATACGGCCAGTTATGCATCCCGTAAACGGAGTCACAGGGGAAGCGGTCAAACAATCCTTCTTCGATCATTTTGTGCGCGCCCTTGCTGCCTTCTTCGGCAGGTTGGAAAATAAAATGAACCTTGCCGTTGAAGTTACGGTTCTCGCTCAGATATTTTGCTGCACCTAAAAGCGTGGCCGTATGACCATCGTGACCGCAGGCATGCATCTTGCCGGGGTTTTTGGATTTCCATTCCTTATTGTCGGCTTCATCAATGTCCAGCGCATCCATGTCGGCACGCAGGCCGATGGTCTTGCCGCTGTCTGTCTTCTCACCTTCAATGGTGGCGACAACGCCCGTGACAGCAATTTCGGATTCAAACGGAATACCCCATTCCTTCAGCTTCTTCTGAACCAGCCCGCTGGCGTATGTTTCTTCATATGCTGTTTGCGGGTGCATGTGCAGCTCGCGGCGGTAACCTGCGAATTCGTCCTGCATGGCTTGAATAGAATTACGGATCTTCATTATTTATTGTTTGTAACCTTTTGTTTTTAAGCGTTGTGCCAATGATACTAAGATTCATTAGTATCTTTAAATATCAAGCCCTTCAAGCTGTACTTTCAGTTTGCGCCCGTCTCGGTGCACCAATACACCACTATCGCGAATTTCCGACAGACGTTCATGAGCCATAGCTTGTGCCATCTCTCCAAAATGAAACCACATGCGGTTTTTCTTGGCGTGGGCTGTCGGTTGGTGAAGCTTGAACAATTCGTCCCGCTGTTCGTCGTAACCGGCGGGGTTCCATCCCAAATGCTTGGTGAAGATTTTGATCGCAGGTGTGTTGTCTTCCGCGACCCGTGCATAGACTTGGCCTGCCGTCTGGCTTTGACCATTCTGCCGCCATGCCAGCGCGGATATGCATGCCTGCGCCAGTCCGTAGCCGCCCATGTTGCACATCACAGCGCCCAGCTCTGCAAACCCTGCATCCGGTTCGTCTTCGTCCAGATACTCCGATGTTATCGCGACGAAGCGGATCTGGCTGCGGTTATCATTGGCGACAAATGCCCTGTTGTTGTTAATCGGGGTGACGATATCCGAAAAGGATCGCTCCCTGACTCGCCCTTGCGGGTCCATCTCCGCTTTGGCGGCGCCGCTGAATATCGTCGATACCGGCACAGCATCATGCGCATTTGTGAAACGTAAAATAAGTGAGGATTGTGTGTCGTTTTGAAAAAGCTGACGAGCTTCTTGAGCGGCCACTAAGGTACGCGTCGCACTCATGGATTCCATGGTCCGTTCTCCGTGTTAAATCTAAACCGTTATTTAAATGTAACTGTGCGTCTACGTAGTGTTCTCTAAGGCCGATACTTATATACGCATTGCCTAATTTTCAACCTAAARATGGCGTTTTTTWGCGAATTTTTGTGCTTTGCAATAAAGTTATAAGTCGGTGCAAAAAGGCGAATTAAAGAGTCGTTTTGCGGGGGTCAAATGCATCTCTTACTGCTTCTCCGATAAAGGTCAGGAGTGTCAGCATCAGGGCAAGTGAAGCAAACGCGGCAATACCCAGCCAAGGGGCTTGCAGGTTGTTTTTACCTTGCGCCAGCAATTCCCCGAGAGAAGGGGAGCCGGGCGGTAAACCAAGCCCCAGAAAGTCGAGAGATGTCAGGGCCGTAATGGAGCCGGTCAGGATGAACGGCATGAAGGTGATGGTCGCGACCATGGCGTTGGGTAACACATGGCGCCACATAATAACGGGATTCGAAACGCCCAGAGCGCGTGCGGCACGGACATAGTCAAAGTTCCGTGCTCTTAAAAACTCCGCACGCACCACATCGACGAGTTGAACCCAGCTAAACAGCAACAGGATAAACAGCAACGTCCAGAAGCCCGGTATGAAAATCGATGAAAAGATAATTAGGATGTACAGGCTCGGCATACTCGCCCAGACCTCGATCCCGCGTTGCATGACCAGATCGAGCCGCCCGCCGTAATAGCCTTGCACGGCTCCGGCGGCTACACCGATAACGGATGATATGAATGTCAGCGCCAGACCGAACATAACGGACAAGCGGAACCCGTAAATGACACGCGCGGTTACATCGCGTCCCTGATCATCCGTTCCCAGCCAGTTATCGGCTGTCGGCGGAGAGGGGGCAGGCTGCGGCAAGTTATAGTTAATCGTGTCGTAGGAGTAGCGAATAGGCGGCCAGAGTATCCAGCCTTTCTCATTAATTAAATCCTGCACGAACGGGTCGCGGTATTCGGCTTCGGTTTCAAAATCACCGCCGAATGTTGTTTCCGCATAATTCACATAGGTAGGGAAGTAAAACCCGCCATCGTAATTAACCAGAATCGGCTTGTCGTTGGAGATAAACTCCGCCCCCAAAGCAATAAAGAACAGAAACAGGAACAGCCACAGCGACCAATAGCCGCGTTTATTGGCTTTGAATTGTGAAATCCTGCGTTTTGTAAGGGGTGTAAGCGTCATATCTCTACTTATAACTCATTGGTACATAAAGGAAAATCATAATTTATTGACAAAAAGTTAATTTTACATAATAATACTTCACCATGGACTGGGGACTTATCATATCTTCTTTGTATTCGTTGGTACCGATTATCGGTGTGACTGCTTATGGTCCTCAAATTCTAGCGATCCTGAAGACTGAAAGCTTGCAGAATTTCCCGTTTTCCACATGGGCGATCTGGTTATTTACGGGGTCTGTGTCATTCGTATACGGTACCTTTAAATTGCAAGACCTCTTATTTTCAATTACAGCACTCAGCAACGTTGTGCCTATCGCTATCATTATGGCTTTGGCAGCCTATAAGTCAGGCTTCTTCTTGAGACGTATTTGCGCGAACAGGTTGTCCGAACAATTCGCGGTGCTAACTGTCGATAAAGCGAAAAAGCCTTACTCGATCTACGAGAACTAGACGTCACTCACTCTTAGCAAGTTTTTCTTCGGCTTCCTTTCTTTCTTGCTCTTCAATTAAAATGTCTATGCGTCTTTTTCGTTTAGGGAAACTGTATCCTTTTTTATCTGGATAGAGCCTTCCTCGCGCTATTCTGTCGGCTTTAGTTAGGCCTGCCAGAAGGGATAAAAGACCACCGAGCATTGTTGCTACGCCGTCCGGCTTTCGAAATCGATCCGCGGATCAACCATCACATAGACCAAATCCCGGATCAGATGCATCACCAGCGATATCAGTGCGAAAATGTACAATGTGCCTAACACGACCGGATAATCGCGGTTAATCACGCTTTCATAACCGAGTAACCCTAAGCCATCGAGCGAGAAGATTACCTCGATCAGCAAGCTGCCTGTAAAGAAGATATGCACGAACGCGGCGGGGAAGCCGGCAATCACGATGATCATTGCGTTACGGAACACATGCCCGTACAGAACCTGCTTTTCCTTTAATCCCTTCGCGCGTGCGGTCAGGACATATTGTTTATTGATCTCGTCCAGAAACGAGTTTTTGGTCAAAAGGGTGAGGGAGGCAAAGCCGCTGATCACCATGGCGGCAATCGGCAGGACCATATGCCACATGTAATCAAGAGCCAGTTCAAAGAACGTCATATCCTCCCAGCCGTCCGAAACAAGCCCCCTGAGCGGGAAGAGGTCGAAATACCGACCGCCTGCAAACACAACAATCAGCAGGATCGCAAACATGAATGACGGAATGGCGTAGCCCACAAATACGGCAGCGGATGTCCATATGTCGAAATGTGAGCCGTCGCGCACCGCCTTCTTAATGCCGAGCGGGATAGAAATCAGATAGATAATAAGTGTCGACCAAAGGCCCAGAGAGATCGATACAGGCATCTTCTCCAGAACCAGATCAAGTACACCGATATCACGGTAATAACTGGTGCCCAGATCAAAGCGTAAATAGTTTTTCACCATGATCCAGAAACGTTCATGGGCGGGTTTGTCAAAGCCGTACAACGCTTCCAGCTCTGCGATGAATTCAGGGTCCAGTCCCTGTGCCCCGCGATACTGGCTGTTGTTGCCGCCTGATGCGCTTTGTGATGATGCCCCAATGGAGTCACCCGCACCGCTACCGCCGAAACGGGCCGTGGCCTCAACGCCGTGACCTTGCAGTTCCGCAATCATGCGTTCGACAGGCCCGCCGGGGACGAACTGGATAATCACAAAGCTGATCAACAAAATACCGAACAGCGTCGGCAGCATCAGCAGTAAACGTTTGAGGATATAGGTCGCCATAGATTCATGAGTATAGGCGAAAATCAGAAAAGGCAAAGGTCAGACTTGCCTTTCCTGCATGCTAATTCGAAAAAATTTCGATGATGCCCTTACTGTAGCGTTTCAGGTGTAAGGGTGTCGGCGGTTTCGTATGCCGGCCCTATCTGCATGCGCAGCTTTTCATCATTGGAATCTGTAACGCGCTCCAGCAAAGCCTCTGTGAACGGAGAATTCTCAATTCTGTGGGCACGCATAGCCAGCTCCAGTGCACGCACATCATATGCCATGTGCGGCATATCTTTATGGGCGTCCATGAGGGCTTCTGCATAACGGGCCATGATGACGCTGCTTTCAGGGAAGCCTTCCAGAGCGTTACCGCTTTCTGTGTGATCAAGGGCTGTTTCGAAAAATGCCAATGAATCCAGAGCGCGGTCCGAACGGTGCAGGAAGCGGCCCATATGCCAAGCGACTTTACCGTCATCCGGATATTGAAAAAGAACGGCATCTTCAAGCGGTCCGGCGGTTTTCTTCAGCGTCTTTAAGGCTTTCTGCGCTTGTTCTGCGCATCCTAAATGGGGCTTGCTGCCATCAGCCAGTACCTTTGCAGTGGTACGCATCGTTTGCAAAAACTCTACGGTTGCATTTGGTTCATCGGTGATTTCCGCACGCGCAACGCGGGCAAAAACCTTAGGAGGTTGGTGTACAAGTGCATCAACTGCTTTTGGTAAAGCCATAACTCAGTTTCCCTGTCTCAAAATTTTGTGTGCAACTTCATTAGCAAAGCCGAAAATAAATTGCAACAATAATATGAAAAATTGCTGTGCTGCGGTAATTAATGATCTACAATCAGTAGTGCGGCGGCTTGTCACGTGCGGCAATTTCGGAAGGGGATAGTCCACGGTCGCCGCTGTCTTCGTCTTCGTTCTGCACTTCAAGCCTGCTGATTTTGGCTTTCAGATGGCGGATCATAGTGGCTTGTTCCAGAATAACGCCGTTCATTTCATCGAATTGCATGTCCAGATATGCGAGACGTGTCTCTATGTCGTTCAGGCGGTCGTCACTCATGGCTTGATGTTCCAGTCTTTAATAATCCAGCGGCCGTTTTCATGCTGTAAAACGGCTAGTGCACCGGTGGAGAGCTTGATTGTGTGGTTGGCGGCAAAGGCTTCGAAATCTCCCGTCATGTGCGGGGCGAAGCGGGCGATGCCGTTGGACGTTACCACGAGAACGGTTTCTTTGGCGCCATCGGCGCAAATCTTCTCGCCGAATTCGATCCAGTCCTTGATGATTTGTTCGGGGTCGACTTTCCATCCGTCGGGTACTGTGGCGTGCTCGTCCCAATCCTTGATGGCGTGTTCTCCTATGCGAGCGATAACATCGTCCTCGGTTTTGTTTTCGTCCGGCCCGTAATCGATTTCGTTGAAAATATCGAGCGTATGCACAGGAGTGTTGCCGCCGACTTCCTTGATCGCGATCGATGCGGTTTGTTGTGTGCGTTGCAGTTCGGATGCATAAACCGTATCGGGCGTGAGGTCGTTTTCGGCCAGATATTGGCCCAGGGCACGGGCTTGCTGTTTGCCTTTGTCGACTAACGGCAAGTCGGTTCGCGCTCCCACTCTTGTGGGTGTGTCGTCAGGGCCAAAGGTGTTGCCGTGTCTGGCAATTATAAGTGTGGTCAAAGGAACATCCCACTTGTCTGTTCGTTGGCATTAGAACACTCACGCTAACGATGGAGAAGTTTCAATGCAACATATCAATATCCAAACCGAACACGTGCCTGTGCTGGGCTACGGTACATGGCAACTCAAAGGCAAAGGGTGCATAGAAGGAATTCAAAAGGCCATCGATGCAGGATACCGCCATATAGATACGGCCCAAGCTTACGGAAACGAAGAAGATGTCGGTAAAGGCATCGACAAATCCGGTATCGAACGACAGGAGATTTTTCTGACCACCAAAGTCTGGATGGAGAATTTCTCCGCCGATAAATTCGAAAAATCCGTTGATGAAAGCCTCGATAAATTACAAACGGATTACGTGAACATGCTGCTCTTACACTGGCCGCCGGAAAACGACCGGATGGAAGAAGCGCTGGATCAACTCATTGAAGTCAAGAAAAGCGGTAAGGCGCGTCTTATCGGCGTCAGCAATTTCACAATCGAATTGCTCGAGCGCGCGGTGAAGAAAACCAACACGGTTATTGCCACCAACCAGATCGAATTCCACCCTGAAATCGATCAGGGCCCCGTGCATGAATGGTTGCGCCGTCACAATATGTTCCTGACAGGCTACAGCCCATTGGCCCGTGGTGGTGTGCTGAAAAACCATGTCATCGAAAAAATCGCCAAACACCATGATAAAGACGCAGGACAGGTTGTCTTGCGCTGGGCGATCCAGCACGACCGCGTGGCGGTCATTCCGAAAGCGGCCTCTCCTGAACACATCGAAAGTAACTTCGATATTTTTGATTTCGAACTATCGAATGAAGAGATGGACAAGATCAGTTCGCTTGCCCGAGAAGACGGTCGTAAAGTCGACCCTGAATGGGCGCCTGATTGGGATACGGCCAAGGCCGCCTAATAGTTTAAGACGCCAGCATCTTTTCGGCACGCTCGAGATCTTCGGGCGTGTCGATGCCTGACTGGATTGTGCCTTTATCAATATCAACCTTCACGGCCGTTACGGTGATGCGATTACTGTCAACACTAAGGGTATTGCAGGCATCTCAGCGTTTCAGAGTATCAGGTTCCCCGAAAAGACGGGTACCTATTTTGGAGTAGGTACAGGTTATTACAAGGGTCAAAGTGCTCTTGGTATGGCACTGGTAAG
>JAESRE010000003.1 GCA_016764775.1 Alphaproteobacteria bacterium | reverse complement strand
ACTGAATCCTTCTAAGATATTGATCTCACCCGGACCGGGAAGACCTGATAATGCCGGGGTAAGTAAACAAATTATTCAGGAGCTTGGTCAAACCACTCCGATACTGGGAGTTTGCTTAGGACATCAAGCCATAGGTGAGGTATTCGGAGCAAAAGTAGATTACGCTCCTAAACTAATGCACGGCAAGGTATCACAGGTTGAACACGATGGTAAAAATATCTTCAAGGATATCACTCAGAATTGTACAGCAACACGATATCATTCTCTGGTTCTAGCACCTGATTCTATACCGGAAGTATTGGAAATAACTGCAAGATCTGAAGATGTAATTATGGGAGTTCGACACAAAGAATATCCGATCGAAGGAATTCAATTTCATCCCGAAAGTATTTTAACCACTGAAGGACCAAAAATGATAACCAACTGGTTAACTCAATCATGACATTCAAAAGTATTTTAAACAAACTTTCATTTTCAGAAGACCTAACGCTGATCGAAGCTGGTTGGGCACTGACTCAGATCATGGAAGGTGAAGTTCCCGAAGAACAAATAGCTTCTTTTCTAACCGCAATGAGAATGAAAGGCGAAACTGTTGACGAGCTAACTGCTTTCGTTAAAGTGATGCGCGACAAGTCTGTTAAAGTAGATGTGGACGTCACAAATGCTATCGATCTTGTTGGAACAGGTGGAGAAGGTACAAAAAAACGGCAAATTAATCGATGTTAATGATCGTGAAAACTTACAGGCTCTTTGTTTTTCTTGTAACCGTGCAAAAAGGGATAGCGACCAAACTGATTTTAGACGCACTGCTAAACTTGTCCGAGATCTTATCCCGGATATAATTCGAAACGAAGGCCGGTTCCCACAAGTAGAACAACTGACAGGACAGAGACTGCGCGCAGCGCTCTTCGATAAGCTTATCGAAGAGCACGGTGAATTTATCACCGCCTCAAAAAACGAACAGAAACTTGAAGAACTAGCCGATATGATCGAAGTTATATTTGCCCTCGCTGACCAATATGGTTCAGGCCGCGATGCTATATTAGCTCTTGTTGCTCATAAGCGGCAAGAACGCGGAGGATTTCAAGAGGGTATACTCTATAACGGGGATGCGTGAGTAAAAGGATAACATCGATTGTGGAAAATGATTATAAAAAATTTAGGCCAACTATTAATAAGTGGCTCTAATTTGAAAAATTAAATTAAAACCGCTGATTTGCGCTAGATAAGCACCATGATTGAATAACGGCCTAATAATGTTACGCTATCTAAGAGGCGTAAGCAGCCATACAAACGAAATTAAGTGGGAAACGGTATTGAGTAGGGACGACTTTACAAAAAAAACAATTGAGATAATGGCAAAGAAAGTGGGGTATCTTTGCTCAAAACCAGACTGCAGAAAATCTACAATAGGATCAAAGGCTGACGGCAGTGATTTTATGCGTGTCGGTACTGCAGCCCACATTACAGCCGCGTCTAAAGGGGGCCCTCGCTATGACCCAAAACTTTCCCCCGAGGAACGAAAACATGAATCAAATGGAATATGGTTGTGTCCAGGATGCGGCAGATTAGTCGATGCAGACGACGCACATTTCACGGTCGAAACAATACGTGCATGGAAGTTAGATGCAGAAAAGCGGGCATTTGAGGCCATTGCATACGCATTGCCAGGTAATCATGCTGTTGCAGCCCCCTCATCTGTAAACGATTTATCCTTTGTTAGAAGGTTGGGACTATCTGATGCTGATGATGTTGAGACCAGCACGGTAAATATGATTAAAGCTGCTCATCTCGATATTTCAGCTTTTAAAAGCTCTATGCCTTGGCCAAAGCATCCGGTGTTTCTTGGTCTTAAACTCGTAAACGGAAATGAAACAAAATCTTTTAGCGCTGAGAACCTGGCTGCCGTTAATGATAGTTTTAATGAGATAGCTGTAATTGCATCGCCTGGAACAGGCAAGACAACAACACTGATTCAATTTTCCGAGAGCATTTTGCAGCGAAATGAAAATGTTGCTGTATATATTCCATTAAGCGAATGGGCTGTCGTGCAAGGGCAAGGTTTTTTGCAATCCATATCTAATCGAAGCGCTTTTGTTGGATTTAAACCTGAGCATTTTATGTTGATGGCCCATTTGGGTCGCCTGACCTTGGTTTTGGACGGATGGAATGAACTTAATGATGCGTCAAAACAAAAAGTTTCTTTTGAAATTAAATCATTAAAGCGAGATTACCCTGATATCAGGATAATCCTTAGTACACGCCAGAAAGAACTCGACATCCCCATTTCAGGGCCGGTTGTTAAAATAGATGCTATAAGCGAAGAACAACAAAAAGAAATAGCTTTATCTTTGCGCGGGGATGAAGGAGAGCGTCTCCTTGACCATGCATGGAGAACTCCAGGTATCAGAGAATTGATATCGGTTCCCTTATATTTAACCGTATTGCTTTCACAAACGAATGGAGAAGCCCTTCCTACAACCAAGGAAGAAGTTTTGCGGATGTTTGTAGATAATCATGAGCATGATACTGAAAAGGCCTTAGAGTTACAGAAGGTATTCTTAGGAGTGCATAGAGAAATTCTAAATGCATTGGCTGCAGAAGCGACATTTGCAGTTACAACAGCACTCTCGGAAACTGAAGCGCGCTCAATAACTAAAGCGGCAGTAGATAAGTTAATAGAACAAGGCCAAATAGCCTCACCCATCGAGCCCTCTGCCGCGCTTAATAGTTTTGTCAACTTGCACACGTTAATTAGGTCAGAAGAAGATGGGGCGCTTTCCTTCCAGCACCAGCAATTCCAGGAATGGTATGCCTCCTTCCATGTTGAGACTTTAATGCTATCGGCCTTTCAAGGTAACACGGAAGACCAGAAAACTTTAAGAGAGAACATCATCGATCAACGCATATGGGAAGAATCTATCTTATTCGCCTGTGAGAGACTATCCAGAGCTGATGACGAAAGCATTAATGCTGTTGCTTTCGTAGTTTTAGAAACGCTTGGAATTGATCCCCTTTTATCTGCAGAGATCGTATACCGCTCATCAGATAAGGTCTGGAGTAAAGTAGAAGAGAAAGTTTTGAGCTTTGTAAAAAACTGGCATGCTCCCAATCAGGTTGATCGTGCTGTTAGCTTTATGATTAATACTGGCCGCCCAGAATTTTTAAGTTTTCTATGGCCTCTAATCAGTAATGAAGACGATCAAATTCATTTGAATGCCCTAAGGGCCGGAAAGCGTTTTAGAGTATCGGTTCTAGGGTCTGATATTATAAATGAAATTTCCAAGTTAAATGAAAAGACAAGAAAACACTTAGTCTCCGAGATTGCCCACTATGGCGATATTCCAGGTATCGATCTTGCTACGCAATTGGCTATAGAGGATTCCAGCAATACCGTAAAACTTGAAACGGTTAGCTCTTTACTGTTTAGGCGCGCTAACCGGCAGGCCATTGAAATTTTACAAAACTCGCCTGATGAGGTATGGGCTGAATTAGCAAAACGTAGTTATGCCGATGAAATTTCTGATACTGAATGCCGGAGTCGTTTAGACAAAGAACTTAAAAAATACATAGATAATGAGGACGATCCTCATAAGAAGTTGAGTGCATTAATATCTCTTCTTGAGCACTCCGAAGAAATTGCAGCAGAGGTTGAAGAGCTTCTTGCTAATTCAGAGCCTCCAGTTAGTAAAGAGCCTCACTATCGTTGGACAGTTGAACACGAATATAAGAAATATCCTGACGCTGTTATCAACGCTTTAATGAAACGTCTTGAAAAGAACAAAGATATGCCTTTCATGGCAGAGGACTATTTGAGTACTTCAGGAATTATTATCGATGAGGGCCCGATTGTAGACAGACTGCTTGCTGAAGAAAAAACAGAGCGGCAAAAAGCGAATACACAAATCTCTTTAGCGATAATTGGTCCCAATACCGTTGGGGAACTTATAGAACGCCTTGTGGAGGTTAATAAAAATCTCAAGGAATCAGAAAGGCCATTTCCTGAAAGCCTTACCAATGAATATCATGTTTTAAAGCAGTGGATTTGCCAAACACCCGATGAATCTTTTGTCCAAGCATTGATTGCTAGGGCAAAACCTGATGGCGCTAACGAAATATCTTTACTTGCCGATTTGATAACCCGTCATGGCGATTCACATTATCGAGATAAACTTAATATTTCCGATGATGTCAGGGAAAGATTAATTGCGCTTGTTGGAGCTTGGGGTAAGTCTATTTTAGACTTTCAGGAAGCCCGCAGATATCAATTGTCTGAAGTGGGGGGTGCAATAGGGCGGGTTGCCTCTCCTCAATTAATCCCAGCGCTACAGGAATTACTTGATGAAGACCTTATTCAAAGACAGCAGCAAGAAAAAGAGTTTCGTGAAGCCTTAGCAAAAGGACAACACATCAACAATGACGCACGTAATTTCTTTTATCGTAGATATACAGAAGCATTGGCCGCTATAGGCGATAATGCAGCAATTGAAATTCTTAAAAAATATTTGCCCAATAATGATTGTGGGGATGATGCAGCTTTAGCTCTGAGAGCTATATGGAAGAAAAATCAACCTCCATCTTCTGAAGATACCCGTTTTAGACCTTCTCCAGACTTTACAGAGGCGAAGGATAGGCGAGAACAAAGACGCACTGAGAAAGAAAGTTTAGCTTCTGATCAATTTGCAGAAGATATCTTAGCTGTGGTTTCTGGAATCATTTCTACTAAACCAGACGAAAAAGATCGCCAGCATGCATTCAAATTGGCCAGAATTGCTTTTACCATGCCCTATGGAGACAAAACGGAGCTTATTGATATTCTCCTTCGATTGCCTTCCCCCGCGTCTGAAAAAGCAGGAGCATTGACTGCTCTTGCGTGTGCCGGAGAGGAAATCGATGCTGAACTTGTTCTGCAAGGCATAAAAGATATCTATGCCGCAGCTGAGGATAAGAAGAATGAATGGATGTTATATGAGCAAGATGGCTATCGCATGAGGCAGTGGATGGTTCTATTACCTTTTTCTGATAACCCTGAAGCCCTTATAAAAGTTTATGAAGAGTATAGAGATAAGCAACCTCATGTCTGCAAGCCATGGAATATGAGAGATGTTTTGTCAGCTTTAAAACATTCTCCTAATGAGAAATCTGTTGAGGTACTAGAGAAACTTGCAGAAGTTGAGCCTTCTTTCTTGGATGAATATGATTGGCGTTCAGCGCTGATGAAGAAAGATTGCTTTGAGGCGGCACAGGCCTTTCTCAACTTTACGATAAAACACGCCGATAAAATTAAGGGTTTAGATAGATACAGATTGGGAGAAGAACTCGGCTCTATAATTTCCAAATATCCTGAGCTGCGAATGCAGCTATACAAAAACTACGAAGGAGCAGCCGCATCGCCTTCTAAGGCAATAATGGAGAGTGCAATAGAAAAATCTCCTGATTTAGAAGGCATTATTCTTTTAATCCGAGAATCCGCAGCTCATGGGCGAGGTTTAAGAGATACTCACTTATACAGCGCAATCAAAAATCTCATTGTTGGCGAGAGACAGTTTCAGAATTGGATAGGCGCACAAGAGCTATATGGCATCCCTGCGCAAGAACTTAGAAAGAATATTTTTGATCTCTTTATATGTGGCAACGAAGCTGTATCAAGTTTAGCCAAAGAATGTCTTATAGCTTTCGATGACATAAGAGATGACTACGGCATTGCGGAATCTGAGACACGCCATCCAGATATTACTACTGGAATAAATTGGCCACAAATTGAAGATAACTTTGAAAATAAATAATAAATGCAATACTTAACCAAAATAGGGTGAAGTTATTTAGCTGCTAAAAAGCTGCATATTTTTCAACTAATGAGCAGACCTTCTTTTAACTGTAAAGATAGTATCATCTATAAGTTCGCAAAAATCTGAAAAAGTTTTGTTACGGTAAATTTCTAATAGTTTAAGGTCTTCTCTGTTACCTTTATATTGTATTGCGTCGCAAACGATCTTAAATGCTGATAAATCTTGGTTTTTAGATAGCCATTGGGTTAATTTTTTAATAATTTCATTCCAAGAAACACCAGTTTTTAAAAGGCTTTCGATGTCATGGTCAATCCAATGATGGTGTTTGCTGCTGACTGTTTTATTAAGGCTTTCTATTAATGCGTCTAAATCATTGGAGCTATTTCTGAGGTTTTTAGGAAAGTATCTATCTAAATACTTATGTCGCTCTTCCAACCATCCATGCTCATTGCACACTTCCCAAAAACTTAAGATGTCTATATCCGATAAGAATTTGGTATATTTGATAAAAGCCAAGAGCTGATCTTTCTTTGTTATTCCAGATCGGCCAATCGTGCGAATACCAATATGCATACTCGCATGTTGCATCATTTTTTTCGGTTCTGGGCAATCAGTCATAGCCTTGTGAGCAGCACTAAGCGATTCTGGTGTGGCTATATATAGAGCAGTTTGAAGAAAGCACGGAGAATATTTTAAGTGTGGCCAATGTTTTAACAATATCCTTTCAGCCTCGTTTGGATTCATGTTTTGCATTAGTTCACTTGTAATATGATCGGCGTTCTTATCTACACCCCATTCAGGATGATCGCTTTTCTCGCGATTGCTTAAAAAATTATCTAATTTTTCTGTTAGCTCTTTTGACCAAAGGTGTCTTCCAAAATACCACCAGTAATCACTTTTATTGTCTTGATCAATTTTACTAATCATATCAGGTATCGCTGAATGATCAGAACGCTTTAATCTAGATGCCAGGACCTTTTCAGAGAGGATTGTGTCTTTTACAAATGAAGATAGCGTCTCTAAGTCCTTGTCTCTTTGGGTCGCATCCCAAAGCCGGAAAGCGGATATACGAATATATTTTTCATTAGTGGTATTCATCCATAAATCTGCGAGCACACTTCTTGTTTCATAAGACATATGCCTTCGTGAGTTAGATCTTCTTCCGTTCCATTCATCTGCTGCGGACATAATAAAAGGTGAAAAGGATTCTGTTCCTTCTAAATCTTTTTGTATTTCAGCCATATAATTGACTGTAAATTTAACGGCTTCTGGATTATCTATGCCATTAAATAGGTAGGTTATTGGCCATTTCAGGTCTTCATCAGATGCTCTGGAAATTAAATAGTTTATAGCCTTTTTCGGTATATACTTACGAAATGCCCAACGAATTTCATGGGCCGCAAAGCTATCTCTTGGTGAAGACATGTGCTCTTGATCTGATTTATCTGGTAGTTTTGCCCAAGCGTCACATATCGGTGCAAGGTATCTTTCTGGATCGTTTCCGCAACAATGTGCCACCGCCCAGAAATAATTCTCTAAGTTTTCGTCTCGGTCAGAATCGGCCTTCCAACAACTTTCTATAGCCTGTCCTAAATGTTCATTCGCAAGGTATCCGGCCAAACGGAGCAGGCCTCTTCTTGTTGAAATGTTAAGATTGGGCGCTTTTAAAGCCTTTTCTACTAAACCAGTTAGTTTATCTCCATAGCATTCTAGGGCATGATTAATTATCTGGTCTCGCCATGGCGCACCTGTTCCCGGATCTATGTTTGCGCATAATTCCACTGCCCCTATTAAGTCGCCATTTCGGAGTTTTGCTAATTGTGAAAATGATGAATTATCTTTGAACCGTTCTACAAGAGCGGGAACTTCCTTTGCCACAGTCTTTGATAAAAACCCCAAAGCCTCCCAAGTAATTGGGCTATAGAGACGACCTTGATTTTCTATTTTGACCAGCCAAGAGGATATAGCGATTAAAATGTCCTCTCTTAAATAGTGATGAGAGTTTCCGATGATTTGGAATGCGCAGAAAAGTGCAAGGGGATTATTTTCTAAAGCTGAATCGATTAATTGTTTATTTGACTCTTTTGAAACCAACACGGCTCCAGTTAGTTCTGAGAAATATGGATCTGAAATAATTTCAGTGGTCAGTTCTTTTTTCTTATACATCGTTATTGCGGCATCAGACATTACCCAATCTCTAACTCGGTCGTGCCTGAATAGAATGTTGCAATCCTCAAGCCTCTCAGACAGTCTTATTATATTGCTGGATTTCACCAAATTAGCTAATGCGCTTTTTTCCCTTTCGGTAAATGCTTCCCATTCTATAACCTCATCCCAATTGTGTTCTATTGAGCCGAAATTCAACATGCCACCACCAAGTTTTCTAAGCGCAGATAAGAAATCTATCTTTGTGTACCCTTCAAAAATTGAAGAACATTTTTCGATATCGCTGTGAACATAATTAGATATAGTGTCTGCTTCAGATGCATTTGTGCCCATTATGTGTAGTGCGATTAAAAGCGGGTCATATCCTAAGGCAGTACAAATTTCTTCAGTTTCAAGTTTGCTCAACTTTATTCCTGCAATCTTTGCTTTCGCAGAAATTGCTCTCATTCCTTCACTTTTATTGAAAACAGAAAGACGCAGAACTAAGGGGCTAATTTTTTGTATTTCTTGACTGTCTAGAGATGTAATTACTTCAGGCCAGAGTGGACAAATAATTTTCCAAGGTATGTCTTGAGAGTTTTGTTCCTTTGATACTTTTGGCATCCAATTTAGGATTTTACTAACAAGGTGTTTTGGCTCACTAGACTTATTAATATCCTCAATAAGTAGCAGTAAAGGCGATGATTTTGAGCAAAGAGAGAGAGCTGACGGACTTGATGATGCGAAGTCCGAATAATATTGGTCTAACGTTAGCTTAATGGCTTGTTCAAGGCTATTTGATTGGGAAACTATATCGTGAGTTATAACAAGACCATACCCACCCTCATCAATATGGGCACTTAGTAGGCGATGGCATAAGACGGATTTCCCGGACCCTGAATGTCCAGATATAAAAACCACTCCGTTCTTAGCTTGAATTTCAGGATCTTTCTCAAGCTCTCTTTCTACCCAGCTACTTTCATCGCTTAGTAAAGGGAACGTATCTAAGCTTTGTTTTGAAATCTGCTTTAATAAATCATGCGAAAGTAGTTGTTGTTTTTCGCCGAAGTAGTTATTCCTTATCCATTGCCCGTTAGCTTCATTGTCTAAAAAATGACTTATTCTTGAACGTGACCAAATATCGATATGAAATTTGAAATTCTTTTCAGCTTGTTTTATTTTTCTAATAAGGGCTTCGGAAGGCTCTTCATTTGTTGTTAGGATGAGGGTCGCCTCTAGAGAGGGGTCTTTTTTTCGTTCTTCATCTATTATTTCGGCAGTTTTTAATACATCTCCAGCTGGTGCTGTTGGTTTTTTACCATTTTTGGTTTTCACTCTTGATGGATCATGCAGCCATTTTGCTTCTAGCTTTTCTCGCTCTCCCGTAGTGTGGTGAACCGCTATCAAATGCCGGGGCTGAGCGTGGGGAATAAAACAAATCCCATCTAAAGGAGACCTTACAGTTTTTCCTTTTTCATTTACTCCCGGGTGACTAAGTGTCTTATAGTTACAATCCGCCTCTCTTAAAACGGCTGTAGCAAGTTTTTCGAAAAATCCTGCGTCAGTTATTTTAGATAGGGCAAGTTCTGTATTATTAGCATTCATCTATAATTCACTATATATGATTCAAATATCTTCTTATTTAATTTAAAATGGAATTATAAACTATTAGTTCTTATATAACTAAATACTTGATAAAAAAACACATTATTTGCCATAAGATACATTATCACATTTAGCTTAATAGGTGCGAAGTATGACAATTACTACCCCTTCGGGATAGAATATTGTCAGTTTAAACAACCTGTTAAAGATGAATGGAGATAAAAAATGGATCAATATGTAGGACTAGATGTTTCACAAGACGAGACTCACATTTGCGTTGTTGATCGTGATGGAAACAAAATATGGGAAGGCAATTGCTCCTCAACACCAGAAGGAATTGGTGAAGCAGTCAAAAGACATGCCCCTGAAGCTGTGAAAATTGGTCTTGAGAGCGGCCATCTTTCAACGTGGCACTGGCATGGCCTAACTGACATGGGGCTTCCGGCCATTTGCATTGATGCTTACCATGCGCATGGCGTTTTACGCTTGCAGATGAATAAAACCGATAAAAACGACGCACATGGCATTGCCCAGATTATGCGCTGCAACTGGTATAAAGAAGTTACTATCAAGAGCTTCGAAAACCATGAATCTCGTGCTTTGTTCCGGACACGGAGCAACTTGGTCAGCATGCGCACCGATGTCGTCAACCAGATCCGCGGCATGCTTAAAACATTCGGCATTCTAATCAAAGGTATTGCAGGCGTCAGTTTTGAAAGCCGGATCCAAGAGATTATTGATGAAGGCACGGCTATTGCCCCTCCTCTTCAAATCCAGCTTGAGATGCTGCGCATGATTAAGCTAAAAATCGACGAGCTGGATGAGCTGGTTCTCGATCATGCTTATGCTTGCCAAAAATGCCGTATCCTAATGAGCATTCCTGGTGTTGGTCCAATGACAGCCGCAAACTTTGTTTTGGCTGTTTACGATGCCGATCGGTTCAAACAATCCAAAAGCGTCGGCGCGTATTTCGGTTTGACGCCAAGGCGCAGGCAATCCGGTGAAATGGATTACAATGGGCGCATTTCAAAGCGCGGTGATCGTGTCATTCGCCACCAGCTCTATGAAGCAGCCAATTCCATTCTTACAAGGGTGAAAAAGCCCTCTGCTCTGCAAGCATGGGGATTGAGGATTGCAAAACGCTCCGGCATGAAAAAGGCACGCATCGCAGTTGCCAGAAAGCTCGCGGTCATCATGCATCAGATGCTGCAAACTGGTGAACTGTTCTGCTTCAACCCTGCAACTGGTGAAAGGGCTTTGTATGCGTAAGATTTAAGAAAAAACAAGTTTGTAGTCTTGTAAATGAAAGCATGAGACTACGTTTTGTCCCAGCCGGGACGAAAGCTTTCGGTTAAACCCGGTATATTTGATGCAGAAAAAGATTGTTTTATTTGAACAAACTACAATCAAACTGCGGATCACATTTTGAGGGAACCGAGGCCTCCAAAGCAATAGTGTGGCAGTCCAATGACCACGTAGAGAATGGTGATACCGGCTAGACAAAAACGTATTTAAACGCTAGTTTGCAAACTACTCCTGCACCCGTTAAACATAATTCTATTAGAGATTTATAATTTCACGCAATATTTACCCTTATCACATAGTTAAATTGCATATGATTTAATTATTTTCTTTCCATTACGATGTCTGCTGTTTCTATATTGTTTTTTCTCAAAAAAGCCATAACGCTTAATAGCTTTTGCATAGAAACTTCTTTATCGCCCAGGATGATAACTTTTTTACTATTTTCAACCTTATTTGTTAATGCCTGCTTAAAGTCTTTTTCTAAAGCGTATTCTACATCATTAATTTTCCATCCCAGCTCTTCTGGTAGTAAAGATATTGTCAAAATATCGCTATCGGTAACGGCTTGAGTTACTTCTTCGGCATCTTCTGGCAAGTTAACATCCAAAGCATATGGAACAGCATTGGCCGTTAATATAAAAAATACGATCAGCATAAACATCACATCCAGTAAAGGCGTTAGATCAGGCATTAGATCGTGTATGATGCCGCCTCTTTTCTGGGCAGGTATTTCAATCATGATAATCTGACGCCTTCAATTTTTAAACTTTGTGCATTCAAATGCTTTTGAAAGAGTTCAAGCCTATTTTCTGCAATTCGGGCATAGATAAAAGCGGCAAAAAGACACGGTAGAGCAATCGAGAGTCCATACGCTGTTGTCAGCATTGCGCTCCATAGGCCATCAGCAATCATACTGGGAACAACCGGCCCTGTCTGCCCTGCAATATCACGAAAGGCCTCAATCATGCCTAAAACAGTTCCAAGAAGACCTAGCATCGGGCTTAATACGGCAACTATTCTTAATAAATTTATTCCGTGGTCTAATTTGTTTTTAAGCTCTGCTAAACGGAAAGATATCAATTCATCCCGTATAGTTTTTTCAACCTTTGCATTGTTTTTTAATTCCTCTTCAAGTGTTTTAAAACTGTCTGAATTTTTAAATTGGGGCAATTTCACAAAAAAAATAAAACGCTCGATTATAAGGAAGGCGCCTAATATAGAGAGTCCCAATAGCGGATAAAAAAGTGGGCCTATTTGTGTTAAAATTTCTGACATATCTTTCCTTATTTATTGAATTCTGAATTCTATTGGTATTTCCATCCAGCTTTGAACAGGTCTGCCATTTACTAAATTTGGATCGAAATTCCATTTCTTAACGGCTTTTAAGGCCGCTTGATTTAAAAGTGCGTATTGAGAGGGCCTGTGTAGTTTAATATCTTGTCTTTTTCCGTCTTTATCTATTAAGACATGCAGCCAAACTACACCCTCTTGACGCATTCTTAGTGCGCGCTTGGGATATTCTGGCTGGACGCGTCGGCCTTTGATGCTTGGTTCCTTAACAACAGGAATGATATCGAGTGCAGGTTGTATAGTACTTATTGGGTTTTGCTTTGTAATCTTGGGTCTGAGATCTGGAGCTGGCTGAGGGGCAGCAGCAGGCTCAATCTTATTTAGTTGTTTAGGCTCTTCTTGTTTGAATGGCTTAGCTATGATTTTCTTTTCAACTATCTCAGGTTTCTTCTTCTGAACTTCTATTACTTTTTCAACAATATCTTTAGGTTTTTCTTGTGTTACAAAACGCACAGCTACATTTGTTGGCAGACTTAAAATGTCTGCCGATATCGTTTTTTGCGACTGTGTATGAAGGATTAAAAAAAGTACTGCGATATGGAGAACCACAGCTAGGAAGATGCTTGCGCCTTCCCTCAAGGCGTTTTGTTCTCTGAAATATTCGTTCTGATAAAATATCATCGCAAACTGCCTAAAAGCTACTCAGCGCTTAGTGTTGAAGGCTGTCTGAAAATTTTATCTTTTACAGCTACAAAAACTAGCCATACGCATGGCACAACTAATAAACCGTATATAGTTAATTGACCGAATAATGTTTTCGAACTGACCCAAGGTTTCATAGCTTGATGCAACTCTTCATTATATAAGAACGAATTTTTTACTTCTGTAAGCTCATAGATACCGTATAAAAATAAATGCACAGCAAACAAGAACAAGAAAATACCTGTTACTTGCATGAATGCTTTAAGATTTATTTTATGACTCTGTGTTGCCCATAAATAACCTATGGCCGCGGTTAACCCTAAACCTAATGCTGCCCCTGTTATCATCTGGTATCCGTCTGTCTTGCCGCTTATAGCACCAAGCATAAGAGCTGTTT
Source organism: Alphaproteobacteria bacterium (assembly GCA_016764775.1). Lineage (GTDB taxonomy): Bacteria > Pseudomonadota > Alphaproteobacteria > Micavibrionales > Micavibrionaceae > TMED27. The sequence continues at coordinate 26,100 of JAESRE010000003.1, read as the reverse complement.
CCATACCTTCACGCGCGATCATGACAACTGTAAATACAAAAATACCAAGCATTGCACCCTTCCCTGCTTTTTGAGCGTGCTTTTCAATGGTATCGCCAATTTGAGTTTTAATTTTATGCGCGGAAGTCATCATATAATATGTCAGTGATGCGACTAAGATACCGGCTACTATAGCAAGCCATCCTTCCATGAATGGCGTGTCTGCCATTTCTGCAATGTGCCATCCTGTCGTAGCACTAATAAGTAAAGCAACGGCGATCCCTATAAAAACGGGTGCTTTTAAATTTTCACGACCTGTTTTGGTTAAATATGCCAGTGTTATTGCGACTATTAAGAAGGCTTCTAAACCCTCGCGAAATGTAATTAGAAGTGTTTCCAACATTTTTAAATAAACTCCACATTATTTTTAAATGAGAATGATTTTCATTCTTGACTTGGCATATATAGCCAACTAGAAGTATCTATATTGATAATCATTCTCATTTTCAAGATAAATCTAGGGGAAAATAAATGCAGATTCATTTTAAGGCAGCTTTGCTTGCATCAACTATTATTGCGTTCAACACGAGCCTTCCTGTTATGGCAGAAGAAAACGACCATGCGAATACTGTCATGGAGCGCGTAATGGTTATAGGAAGTGCCGATCGCGCGCAAGATTTAACCGGATCAGCACAATTTATAGATAATGAGACCCTAGACCAAAATAACTATACCGATATTAACCGTGTTCTTCGTCAAGTTCCTGGAGTAAATATTCAAGAAGAGGAAGGCTATGGGAACAGGCCAAACATAGGTTTGCGTGGAGGGCGTTCAGAACGAAGTGCTGATATTACACTCATGGAAGACGGTATATTGATTGCCCCTGCCCCGTATGCCGCTCCATCTGCTTATTATTTTCCCCGCGTTAATCGCATGGAAGCTGTTGAAGTTCGCAAGGGTTCAAGCACTATTAAATTTGGGCCGCGCACTACAAGCGGTGCTGTAAATCTCATTTCAAGCTCTGTGCCTTCTGAGCAAGAAATAGAAGCGCTTGTAGGTTATGGAACTGAAAACACACGAAGGCTTCAAGGGCATTACGGAGATAGTGTTGATTTTGGCTCAGGAAACTTTGGATTTGTAATTGATGCTAGTCACGATGCGACTGATGGATTTAAAGATATAGACATTGTTGGTGGAGATACAGGTTATTCCATTCAAGATATTATGGGTAAAATGAAATTTAGCACCGACCCTACAGCTGATATTTTTCAGTCTTTGGAGTTGAAACTAGGCGCCACTGAAGAAGATTCAGATGAAACATATCTCGGACTGGCGCAAAGCGATTTTGATAGTGATCCGTTTCGACGCTATGCGTCTACGCAAGTCGATAATATGGATGCAAATCATAGACAATATCACTTAAGACATTTCATTGATTTTGGTAGCTTTGATGCAACAACCACTCTCTATCATAATCAGTTCTCACGAAATTGGTATAAACTGGATGATATTACCATTGGCGGCGCAAGAGAAAGTCTAAGCTCTGCCCTTGATAACCCAGTATATCTTGCAGCTTTAAGAGGCGAAACAAATCTTGATGGAAGCGCGGCCAATAATCTTACCGTTCGTGCAAATAACCGTGATTATTATTCTACGGGTATTCAAACAGATTTGGCCAATCAGTTTGCGATCGGTGAAACAGAGCATTCATTAGAATACGGTATTCGTTATCACTATGATAAAGAAGATCGTTTTCAAAATGAAGATCGCTATTCCATCATAAATGGCGTGATGAGTTTGACGAATGAAGGCGCACCGGGTTCGAACGCAAATAGGCATGCAACGGCAAAAGCAACAGCTCTTTACGTGCAAGATGAGATTAGCGCCGGGAATTGGACTTTCGTTCCGGGTGTTCGCTATGAATATATCGACTTTAAACGCGAGGATTTTAATAGTGGTGAAATACGTGAGAACACTGTTGATGAAATCATACCCGGCTTAGGACTAGGGTATGCATTCACTGATGAAGTCAGTGTCTTTGGCGGTATTCATAAAGGTTTTGCCCCGCCCTCGCCTAGCAGCACTAATGATGATAATGAAGAGAGCATCAATTATGAGTTAGGTGGTCGCTATAATGGCAATGCTCTTAATTGGGAATTGGTTGGCTTTTTCAACGATTATTCTAATTTGCTGGGAGAGTGTACATTGTCTTCTGGTTGTAGCGGGGGCGCAACAGGTGAGCAGTTTAATGCAGGTGAAGTTGATGCCTATGGGGTTGAGTTTTCTCTGGGCTATGATGCCGCGCCCGTATTCAATGTTCGTAACGATATCAGCCTGCCGATTAATTTTAATTATACCTACACGCAAGCAGAATTTCAGAACAGCTTTGTAAGTGCATTTGATGAATGGGGCAATGTTTCAGCAGGTGATGAGTTGCCCTATATTCCTGAACATCAATTTTATGTCTCTGCTGGTGTAGTTGCGCCGAAATGGGAGGTGCATGTAGCAGGTAAATATGTTGACGAAATGCGGACACAAGCTGGTAGTGGCTCTATTCCAAATGGACAAGGCACAGATAAGCATTTCATCATTGATGTGGCAGGGGAATATGAGATATTTGAAAATACGAGGCTGTTTGGAACGGTAGATAATCTTTTTGATTCAGAATACGTAGCCGCCAGAAGACCAGCTGGTGCAAGACCGGGCAAACCCCTCACTGCATTGGCTGGGTTAAAATTTGAATTCTAGTTCTGTTTATCACAGGCTGAGTTTTCAAATTCCAGTGTTGAGTGTTGGATTTCGAATTCATCATGTAGCATGCTTTTTAAACTGGTTTTAACCTGATCCATATCAGCGTTATCACTCAAAAGGATATGCGCCTCCATAGCATTGGTATGTTCATCAAGCTGCCATACATGAACATGGTGTGCGTCTTCCACGCCATCATTTTGTTCTAAAGACCTAACAACATCATCAATATTGATACCTTCTGGTGTTCCTTCCATAAGCAAATGGATAACTTTAGGTATTTCATTAATGCCGTGATAAAGGACATATCCTGCAATTAGCAAAGTCATTGCCGCATCTGTCCAAATCCAGCCATAAAGCAAAATCAGCGTTCCAGCTATAATCACGCCCACAGATGCAAGTGCGTCTGTTAAATTATGCAGAAATGCGGCTCTAATATTCATACTGTTTTTGGATTGGCTGTATGTCAGTAGAGCCGTAAAAATATCAACGACCAACGCTATTCCGGCCACAATTACAATCGTCCATCCAGCAATAGGCTCTGGCGTGATAAAGCGCATAATGGCTTCGTAACAAAGATACAGCCCAATAATAATCAAAGTGGTCAAATTAATGAGCGCAGCAATGGTTTCGGCGCGTTTATACCCGAATGTCTTGAATTGATCTGGTGGCTTCCGGCCAATCCGAATAGCCACAAGAGCAATAAGTAATGATGCCGCATCACTAAAGTTATGGAGCGCGTCAGCAATCAGCGATAAACTACCTGAAATTATCCCTCCTATAATCTGCGCTAAAGTGAGGAGCATATTTGCCCCTACTGCCCACCATAAGCGTTTCTCGCTTATTTCAGATGGATCTCCGTGGTGATGGTATCCATGTCCCATATTTGTTTGCTCCTCTTTCTTATGGTGGCTTTTTATTTGGGTTGGTATGCTAGAAGACGAAGGGCATTGAATACAACAATTAGGGTGCTACCTTCGTGAAGCGCAACAGCAGGCCCGATATTAAGCCCCAAAAGTGTGGCAGGAACGAGTATTGCAACCATTCCAAGGCTAACCCATAAATTTTGACGAATAGTTCTTCGGGCAGAACGGCTAATGCCGATTGCCAACGGCAAATGATCAAGATTATCGGCCATTAAAGCCACATCAGCAGTTTCAAGGGCTACGTCGCTCCCCGCAGCGCCCATAGCAATACCAACCGAAGCTGAAGCCATTGCAGGCGCATCATTGACGCCATCACCTACCATCGCAACACCACCTTCGCTTTGAAGCTTTCTGATCTCAGAAACCTTATCGGCAGGCATAAGATCGCCGCGAGCCTCGTCAAGACCGACCTCTTTTGCCACAGCGTTCGCAACTTTTTGATTATCCCCCGAGATCATGATCATTCGCTTGATACCAAGCTGGCGAAGGGTTGATATGGTTCGCTTAGAAGCTTCCCTAGGTGTGTCCATCAATCCGATCACACCAAGATAACGATCACCGCGCCGAACAATCATTGTTGTTCGACCATTTTCTTCCAGCGTTTCAACTGCTTCTCTAATAGTGCTAGGAATCGGTGTTCCTTCAACTTCGGTAAACAAATCGTCTTTTCCTATATGAACCAGTTCACCTTCTACAACTGCCTGTATGCCGCGACCTGTGATACTTTTTAAATCAGTGGCATCGGGAAGTCTTATTTTGCTCCCCGTTTCAATAGACTTTAATCTTGCTGTACCGTCGCGTACAACGGCTTTGGCAAGTGGATGTTTGCTCAAATCTTCTACTGCTATAGCGGTTCGCAATAATTCTGTATCGCTTATCCCATCAGCAGTTTTTATATCGGTCACCTTAGGTTCGCCCTCAGTAAGCGTCCCTGTTTTATCAAAAGCTATCGCATCAAGACTGCCAAGACTCTCAAGAGGGCCGCCGCCTTTCATTAAAATACCGCCCTTTGCTGCTCTAGCAACACCGCTAAGAACGGCACTAGGCGTTGCAATTGCTAAAGCACACGGGCTTGCCGCTACCAATACGGCCATCGCGCGATAGAAAGATTCACTAAAAGGCTCATCTAGAAAGAACGAGGCAATTAACAATAGAATTACACCAATAATAACGGAGGGCACAAAATACCGTTCAAACTTTTTGGTAAATTTTTGTGTTGGTGAAACACGCGTTTCTGCCTCGCTAACCATTTTAATAACACGCGCCAATGTGTTTTCAGAGGCCAACTTAGTGACTTGGATTTCTATGGAGCCGGATTGATTAATGGTTCCGGCAAAAACCCGATGTTCGGGGGACAAAGTCTCAGGAGATTGCGAAGCCTCGCTTACATTGGTGACTGGACTCTTGTCCACTGGAAGGCTCTCACCAGTAATGGGGGCTTGGTTGATGCTTGTTTCGCCTTCAACAACAAAACCATCGGCGGGTACGCGCTCGTCCGGTTTAATAATAATGATGTCACCTACAACCAATTCTTCAACAGCGACTTCTTTTTCTACACCATTACGCCGAACACGGGCGACACGAGGTGCAAGTTCGGATAAAGATTCAATCGCACGTTTAGCACGCCCCATAGCATACCCTTCTAAGGCATGGCCAATACTAAACAGGGCAAGCAAAAATGCTCCTTCCGCCCATGCTCCTAGTGAAGCGGCCCCAGCAGCAGCTATAATCATCAAAAAATCTATTTCAAATTTTCCGGAACGTATTTTTTCAATGGCTTCTGCAATAGTGAACCATCCGCCAAAAAAATAGGCCCCAAAATAGAAACAAAGCGGTATCAATCTATCGATTTCGATAAAGGTATCTAACACCCAGCCAATTGTTAAAGCAACACCGCTAAGTATGGCGAAAACTAATTCTGACCTTGTGCCAAAAATTCCTGAATGATGATGTCCTTGTCCCATTTTTATTCTCCAAATTGGTTTTCAGCATGGCGCAGCTAAAATGTAAATATTTTTTTAATTTATCCATTGCCACGCTTGTTCAGCCTGTTCCTCATAAAAGAATTTAACTTCGGATTTGAAAAACAAATCAGATAATTTTACACCCCATTCTTCCCACTGCTTTTGGCCAACTATAGCGATTTTTCCGTATTGCTTTTGTTGTTTGTAATCAAACTTTATGTCCTCCCATAAAGCGTCCATATCGAAGCCGGAAAAATCTTCAAGTTTAATATAAAACTTCAATACCCCGTGTTCATTCATCATAATTTCTAAATCAGGAAGAACTCGTTCATAGTCAGTTTTGGTTAGTTTCCCTTGGACATGAATAGTAACAACTTTGTTCTCATTTAATTGACCTAGGGTCAGCATATTAGCTCCTTTCATTAATATTATAAGCATCCCGACCGGCATTAAAACCTTCCCATGCTACATATGGGACGATAGCCAGAGCTGCAACAGGGTCAGCCCACCACCAGCCGAACATTTCCACTAAACCCAACCCTATTAAAACAACAATGGTTTGATATTGGCAGATAAGCGTATCTTTGGCGTCATATTTAAGGGACTTGGCACCCAGTTTCTTACCGTAGCGATATTTGCCCCATGCAAGGAAAGGGTTGACAATTAGTGACAAAACTAAAATTCCGATACCTAATGCTGAAAATTCAGGCGCAGTTTGTTCCTGAAATTTTGAATAAACTTCATATAGAATAAAGGCAACGACAGTCCAAAATGCCGCAGAGATCACGGACAATGCAATTTTTTTACGCCTTTGCAAATCTTTTTGGCTAATTCCGGTTTCCTCACCGTGAAGTCGCCAGATCATCGTAGCTGCTGAACCGGCTTCTACTGTGCTATCCAGTCCCCAACTTATCAAAGCGGAACTGCCTGTTATAAGTCCTGCGGTAACAGAAACGATGACTTCGCAAATATTATAAATCAGACTGGCGGTTTCTACCCATCGACCGCGTTTTAATAGCTTCTTTCTGTCGCTCATGTATTGATTTCTTTTTTTGATCTACACAAACTAAAACGGCTAAGAATAGTAAAGATTAACTCTGTTTTAGGCTTTAGAGCATCTCCGTGAGTATATACTTTCTCCATTTTAATTATTTTCCCTATTGATAATCATAGTTTGAGATAAAGCAAATTCGTTAGCTACGTTATAATCAACGACTCTAAAAAGTTCTTCCCGTCTGTGTTTTGAAGTGGCTTCAAACTTTAAACCCACATGGTTTGAGTTTTTCCTAACGACTTTAGCTCTACAAGGAATATCCAAAATTGAAATGCTAAGTTCAAATTTCAAAATGAGATCAATTCTATCCTGTAACTTATAAGGAAAATTAGACACATCAATTTGTATACCACCCATTGACCAGTTGAAAATGGGATAACTTTGGCCACTTATAAGGCAGCTACATTTATTAATAGTCCAACGAAAATCAGATCTTTTTTCATCGGATAGAAAAATCTGATTTGTATTATCTTGATAGCTTCTAGCAATGTTATGTTTCATCTTTTACTCCTTAAGTGATTCCCTGAAACTGCGTCTGTAAGAGCCAGGAAGCTTCTCTGTATCTCTACGATATTCTTTCTTAGAAATTACACCATCACCATCTCTGTCATAACTGCCATATCTCGCTTTAAAATAACTCTCATATTCTTCTAAAGAAACTTTATCATCGTCATTCCTATCAGCATTTTTTAGTCTATTTTTGATTTTCATAGCATGTCGGTTCGCAATACTCTTACTACCGTACTTTTCTTTACTTCTATCCTTGGTCGTTTTTTGGATAGCTTCTATTTCTTTTTTAAATAAAATCCCATCTTTATCCGTATCCGCGTTATTAAAAGATGATTTTGGTTTTTGCATCAGCTCTTTAACCTGCAACATTCCATCTTTGTTCAAATCAAGCGTTTTCATTTCATCTAATCTACGATCATATTTTTCCTGAATATGTTTAGGAATTTTATCATCGTCATCTGCTGCTAGAACAACGTGAGGAAAATAAATGACAAAATTCAACAGACACGTAAAAAATAAGATTTTAGTCATAAAAACTCTCTTAAATAGAATTAACATATGCAATTACTTCTTAAATCTTCATGATTAATTAAAATTAGACCATTGAATTCTATCCATCCGTTTTTTCTTCAACTTCCCTGGCTTTTCTCTTTTCATAGATCTCGACACGCACTTCCTTTTTGCATGCGAGGCGTTTTTTCACAGAGTTAAACCGCGCCTTTGGGCATCGTTGTTGTTCGATACTGCTAAAGCGCGGCATTTTCTTGATTTGCTCCGGCGTATAATCACTTACTCCAGCATGGGCTGTTCCAAGGCCAATAGTCAGCGCAGCGGCAGTTAATAGCATTAATGTTTTCATGATTTTTTCTCCTTTTCATGAGGTGGTTTGAGTTTGGGATTTTGCCTTACGGCGAATACTAAAGCGGCTTGGGAATGACTTATAAAGTGCTGGTAACACCAATAAAGTCAAAATCGTAGAAGATATAATTCCACCAATTACAACGGTCGCTAGAGGTCTTTGGACTTCTGCCCCTGCTCCCGTATTAAGCGCCATTGGCACAAAACCTAAAGAGGCAACTAATGCCGTCATAAGCACTGGACGAAGCCGTGTAAGCGCCCCTTCAATGATAGCTTCTTGAAGTGGTTTTCCTTGTTTTTCCAAGTCACGAATAAAGGACAACATCACGACGCCGTTTAAAACAGCAACTCCAGAAAGCGCGATAAACCCTACTCCGGCAGAGATAGATAAAGGAATATCTCGTAACCAAAGTGCAGCGATACCACCTGTCAAAGCTAGAGGAACACCTGAAAAGATGAGCAAAGCGGCGCGCGCTGAATTAAAGGCCATGAAAAGTAGACCAAAAATTAACAGTAATGAAATCGGAACAACAACCGAAAGCCTTTGCTTTGCCGAAATCAACTGCTCAAATGTTCCGCCATATTCCGTCCAATATCCGGAAGGCAATTTAACATTGGTAGAGATTTGATCACGGATATCACCGACAAAACTCCCTAAATCGCGCCCTCTTACATTAGAAGTCACCACAATACGACGTTTTCCATTCTCACGACTGATCTGATTAGGGCCATAGATGATTGAAATATCAGCTACTTCACCTAAAGGCACATAATCAGGATTTTCATCAACACCTTCCTGCTCACTGTTTGGAATAGGTATTGGTAAGCGATCTAAAGCGTCAACATCAGTGCGAAGAGATTCGGGTAAACGCACAACAAGATCAAAGCGACGATCACCTTCAAAGACTGTTCCTGCTTCACGACCACCCATTGCTGTTTGAACAATTTCTTGAACATCGGCAATATTTAATCCGTAAAGATCCATTCGTTTACGATCTGGAACAATACTAAGAACAGGTAAGCCTGTTACTTGTTCAACTTTCGCTCCTGCTGCTCCATCAATCTTCTGCACAACTTCTAAAATGTCATTGGCAGATGCCACGAGTTGATCGAGATCATCACCATAAATCTTTACCGCAACATCACTTCTTACTCCTGAAATAAGTTCATTAAAGCGGAGTTGAATAGGCTGAGAAAATTCATAGTTACTGCCCGGAATATTTTCCAAAGCGATTTCCATTTCCTCAATCAGCTTTTCTTTCGGTTTTGAAGGATCAGGCCATTTTTCACGCTTTTTCAATAGCACATAAGTATCAGCAATATTGGGCGGCATAGCATCAGTAGCAACTTCCGCTGTACCAATCCGCGCAATCACCGTATCCACTTCCGGAAAATCACGCACTAACATTTTTTCCATGAACGACTGCATTCGCACTGATTCCGTTAAGGATGTGCCAGGAGCGCGTAATGCTTGAATGGCAATATCGCCCTCGTCCAAATTAGGAACAAATTCTGATCCCATCTTGGTGACTGAAAACAAACTAATTGCAACAAGTAAAATGGCTGTAGCGACGACTGGTAAAGGGTGTGCAATGCTCCATTTTAACATTGGCTCATAGGCTTTTTTAGCACCTCGAATGGCAACATTTTCTTTTTCATGCACTTTACCTGTGATGAATGTTGCTACAGCTGCGGGAACGAAAGTTATAGAAAGAACCATCGCAGAAAGTAATGCTACAACGACAGTGAAAGCCATTGGATGAAACATTTTACCTTCAACGCCAGTAAGAGCGAATATCGGCAAATAGACCACTGTAATAATCAATATTCCAAAAATACTCGGTTTAATAACTTCGGCAGTTGCTTTCGCAGCCAGATCAAAGCGTTCATCCTTAGTAAGAAGCCGCCCTAATTTATGTTGCTCCATACCAAAACGCCGCAGACAGTTCTCAATAATAATCACTGCGCCATCTACAATTAGGCCAAAATCCAATGCGCCAAGGCTCATCAAATTTCCAGATACCTTGTTCTCTACCATTCCTGTAATGGTCATGAGCATTGAAATGGGAATAACAAGAGCTGTAATAAGAGCTGCGCGAAAATTACCAAGAAGCAAAAACAAAATAACAACTACTAAGAGTGCGCCTTCAGCCAAGTTTTTTTCAACCGTTTTAATAGTTTTTTCAACCAAGGTTGTACGGTCGTAAATTGGCTTAACAATCACACCTTCAGGTAAGCTCGCCGCCACCTCTTTCAGCTTTTCCCCTACACGGTAAGACACATCACGGCTGTTTTCACCCATAAGCATCATGGCTGTACCGAGAACGATCTCCTCACCATTCTCAGTAGCCGCACCTGTCCTTAGAGGAGCGCCAAGCTTTACTGACGCTACATCTTTAATACGTATTGTTAGCTCATCCCGTTTGGTCACAATAATATTGCGAATATCCTCTAGCCCTTCAACTTGCCCCGGAATACGCACCAAATATTGCTCACCATTACGCTCTATATATCCAGCACCGGCATTGGCATTATTATTCTCTAAAGCTGATATGACGTCATGGATGCTTAAGTCATAAGAAAGCAGCTGATCTGGATAAGGCTGTACATGGAATTGCTTTTCATATCCGCCAATCGTATTAATTTCTACAACGCCTTTAAGATTGCGAAGTTGTGGCACAATAATCCAGTTTTGGATTGTGAGAAGATCCATCGGCGTATATTCTGTGCCGTCTTCTTTTAGTGCACCCTCTTCCGCTTCGACAGTATAAAAATATATCTCACCAAGACCTGTACTAATCGGCCCCATAATAGGCTCTAAACCATCAGGAATTTCACTTTTAATTTGTTGTAAGCGTTCGGCAATTTGTTGCCGCGCAAAGAATATATCCGTGCCATCTTCAAAAACGACTGTGACTTGTGAAAGGCCATAGCGCGATAAAGAACGTGTGTAATCAAGTTTTGGAATACCGGCCAAAACGGTTTCAACCGGAAATGTGATGCGTTGCTCAACCTCTAAAGGCGAGTATCCATCTGCGGCAGTATTAATCTGAACTTGGACATTGGTAATATCTGGAACAGCGTCGATTGGCAGACGGTTAAAATTATAAATCCCTAGGGCGCAAATCGCCAAAACTGATACTAAAACCAGCCATCTATGGGTAATTGATTGTTTAATAATGGTCTCAAGCATTAGGTAATCCTCTATATATCTTTCTTTTTAAGTCTTTCGGCTTAATGTTCGTGTGCTGCTGTGCCTTTAAGTATGTCAGCTTTAATGACAAAACTTCCCGCGCTAACATATGTTTCGCCGCGCTTTAGGCCAGAAGTGATTTCTACATTTTCAGTTCCAACCATGCCAACAGTGACGGGACGCGGCTCGTATTCATTACCGCTTTTTATAAAAACAACCTGCTCTTCTTCCAAGAACTGTAAAGCTGCGCGTGGAACAGCAAGTGACGCCTGTTTCTCGCCAACCTTGATATCACCCTCAATCGTCATGCCCGGCCGCCAAATTCCGTCTGCATTGGGAAGCTCAGCAATAGCAATCACTGTTTGGCTTAGGGCATCCGTAGTTGGAAACAGCATAGAAATCTCGGCATTCTGACGCGTTTTTTCATCAAGTGTGTGAACCGTCACAGGCTGGCCTTTTTTAATATTTGAAACATCACGTGGGAATATATGATATTTTGCCCAAACGGTTGACAGATCAGCGATTACAAATAATTCTTTGCCGTTAGTGACATCCCCAATATTGGTTTCACGACTAAGAATTACACCATCCATCGGCGCAACGACGTTATAAACACGAAGACTTTCATTACTTTCAACACTCGCTAACTTTTGGCCTTTCTTAACACTCTCACCAAGATTCACATGAACAGCTTTGACAAAACCCGGAAAACGAGCGCGCACATTTGCTGTTTTGTTTTCATTCAAAACAATGCGTCCAGTAAGCGGCGTTGTCATAGCCACTATTGAAGAGCCAGCTTGTTTCACTTGAATGCCAGTTAATTTTGCGGCATCTGGAGAAATTTCAACTTTGCCTTCCTCATGCTCATCGTGTTCATCACCATGTCCGTGTTCGTCATGGCTATCTTTTTTTTCATGACTATCATGGCCGTGTTCATCGTGTGAGTCGCCTTCTTCGTTATGGTCCTCACTGTGATCGTCGCTATCAGCTTCGTCATGGCCGTGGCCGTCATGTGCTTCAGTTTCCGCTTTAACGCTTGTAATAATTGAAGGTGTCAGTTGCCACGCAAAAAGCGCAACCCCTAACACAGAGAGGTATAATAATTTTTTAGTCATTGGTTTTTCCTTTTAAGTTTGCTTGAGATATTTTTTCAATCAGAGGGTTATATGTCCCCATCAAGAAATCGGTTTTTACCTTTGCTTTATAAAGGCTTAATAAGCTATCTAAATGTGATTCCTGAACTTCATAGAGTGTACGCTGCGCATCAAGTAAATCCAGAAAACCAAATGCACCACGGCTATAACCATTATCAGCTTGCTTATAAGCCTTGCGTGCGCTTGGGATAATTTCATCTTGGTATCGACTTGTCTCGTCTAAAGAAGAAGCAAAGCTTTCCCATGATTGGATAGCGGATTGTCTCAGTGATAAACCTGCTGCATAGTTTTGAGCATCAGCCTTGATCATATTGGCTTTGGCTTCTTTGATACCGCCTTGATTACGATTGAAAACAGGTATTGGAAACGAAACACTTGCTATAAGTGCTGTGCTATCATTTTCATTAAAACGTCTTATCCCTAAACCAAAACTCGGATCAGGAACTGCTTCAGAATAAGCCAAATCCAAAGAAGACTTCGCTTGCATTTTGGCAAATTCCTGAGCTTTGGATTGAGGTGCATTTTTAATAGAATCTAAAAGAGCTTGTTGATTTACCAATTCAGGTAATGTCTTGATATCAACTTCAACATCCAAAGTAGCACTATCTACACCACCCAAAAGCCTTGCCAAATCTGTTTTTGCAGTTACCAATTCTTTTTCGGCTTTGCGCTTCTCAACTTCGGCGGCAGCTTGTTCAATATCAGCTTTTGTATGTTGGATTTCAGCGGATTTTGCAGCTCCTATCCGTTTTTTTACAATACTGTGCGTCTTATCGGCTAAAGCCAAACGCTTATCAGCCAGCACCATACGCTCTTGGGCAACCGCTACACTGATAAAGGCGTATTCAGTCTCCGCTAATAAACTTAAGGCTTGGGCTTTGGCCTGTTGTTGGTTAATTCTATAAGTGTAATCAGCCACATTTGTACGATTGCGACGTTTACCGCCCACTTCTATGGTTTGCTCAATACCAAGCGTTATTTCAGCACCATCAAAACCTTCATTTTCATCTTCTCCTGCAAAATTTTCAATTTCCAACACCGCATCAGGGTTGGGAAGAAGCGATGCCTGAAGCTTTACGCCATCTGCTGCATCAATATCAGCAAGTGCAGCCTTATACGTCGGGTTATTTTGCAAAGCCATTTGAAAAGCCATCTGCTTATCCAATGTCTCGGCTCCTGCCAGTGTTGGTTGCCAAAGAAGCATAGCCAACGCAGACGTGTAGAGTAATTTTCTCATTATATTTTCCTTTTTTGGGTTCAATAAGGGGTAAAGCGGCGCAAAGTCTTTAAGCGCAGTCTTTAGAAAATAAGGTCGTGAAGGATACATCTGTGCAGACGCAAATCGTCAGCATGCAGATACACTACGCCTTATATATTTATGATCTGGGAGGGCGTTTGAGGCCGTAAATGAAATTAGAGATGTAGATCAGCTCTTCTCCAAGCAGGCGCGGTTCCTTTGCGCTAAACTCAATGGAGAGATCATTACAGACTGTAGATGGAATATGGTTGTGACAATGAGCATGACAACCGCTACAAGCCAGATCGTAGCCTTCTTTGGGCATATCGTCATCCGGTGATTTTTCATTATCTACATGCTGAGTTTCGCAGATTTCAGTTGCTGGGTCGCAAACAGTTTCCGCATGCGCAATCCCTGCCAATGATGTGGCAAAAAAAGCAAAAACAGAAAGTAGCATCAAAAACTTGCGCATTTTTTTAAAATAGCACAGTTTTATATTTAATCAATAGACGTTTTTTTGTTCACGTATTTTTTAACGAACTGCTCTAATTCAGCTTGATCGCATTCAAAGCCCATCTCTTCGGCTTTTTTAATGACCTCTTCTCCAGACATGCCTTGCTGACAGCCAATATGCATCATCACAAATGCGCCGGAGCGTTTTCCTGATGTGCAATGAACAACCACTGGCTTGGGCAGGTTTTCTAATTCTTGACGGAAACTGTCAACGGTAGCTTCTGAGAGGTTCTCCTTAGATACGCCAATCTGTCTATATTTCAGACTGTTATCATTTGCCAGCTCCTCTTCCTTGTTAGGGTCGAGATTTTGGTCTTCATCTGTTGTTTGAAGGTTAATAACCGACTTAAATCCTTTTTCTGCAAAAGTTTTAAAGCTGCCCTTATCGGGATCAAAGGCAGCGACAGAGATATCATCATTAATTTGCTTTATGTCTTCACTCATGGTTTGGGTCTCCTCTTTCTTTTCTATGGGTAATCCCACAGCCTTCCATGCTTTAAAGCTGCCGGGGATATTGTGAATGTTTTTGAAGCCGTTTTTCTGTAACAGGCTGGACGCAATACTGGCTCTATACCCGCTCGCACAATAAACGGCATAATTTTTCTCTTTTTCGAGTGTGCCGAGTTTATCGGTTAATTCGCCAAGAAAAACATGCGTTGCACCGGGGATATAACCGTTATTCCATTCTTTATCTTTGCGCACATCCAAAGGCTGGTATTGATCTTTATTTTCGTTCAGTTCGTGTACAGAAAGTTGCGGTAATTTGGTGATTTCCTTTCCGGATTCCTGCCAATTGCGCATACCACCTGCAAGATAGCCCTTAATATTGTTGTGGCCAGTGCGCCACAGCAAATTTACCACGCGCTCTAAATCTTTGTCATTAGGTATAACTAATAATATGGGCGCATTTGAATCAATCAACCACCCGGTCCAGACCGAGAGAATGGGGCGTTGCCCTATATTAAGTGCCCCTTCAATATGACCTCCACCAAAAGCCAACATATCTCTGGTATCAATGACGATCGTATCTGCGCCACTCATTTCTTCTTCAAATTCATTCACGCTTAAAGCACGCACTTGTGGTGTATGGCCGAAGGTTTCTGGTCCCTTGGCATTGAGCTTTTTCATTTTCGAGTAATGCGTAGGTACCGGGGGTGCATTTTCCTGGACGGTTTTTTTAAATTCATCGTAGTTATCAATCAGCATGAACGGATTATATTTTTTTTCATATCCGATTGTGCTGCTCATACGGTCACCAATGTCTGGACCGCAGGCTGATCCTGCGGCATGGCAGGGATAAATTATAACACTATCCTCAAGTTTGCAGAAAAACTCCCGCATGGTTTTGTATAGAGCCTGTGTGAGTTCATCTGTTTTTTCATCGCCCAGCAAATCCGGCCTGCCGATTGAATCCACAAATAAAGAATCTCCAGTCATAGCGCCCCATGGCTGTCCTTCTTTAGAGGTATCGGTGAGCATATAAGTTAAATGTTCAGGCGTGTGACCGGGGGTATGTTTGGCTGTAATTTTGACTTCGCCAAATACGTATTCATCGCCATCTTTAACAGGCTCGTGCTCAAATTCATATGAAGCATCGCCCTCAACGCTGACATAGAGTTTTGCACTCCCTTTGCATCGCAATATCAGTTCGCGAGCGCCGCTCAGAAAATCAGCATGAATATGCGTTTCAAAAACATGGGTAATCGTGACCCCATACTGCCGCGCTTTTTTCAGATAAATATCAGCATCAGGGCGCGGATCAACCACAGCCGCAAATCCTGCACTATCATCACATATAAAATATGAAACTTGTGCTATGCCTTCAGCTAATATCGGTTCAAATCTTAAGGTCATAATTAGCCTCCTTTAAACTCATGTATCAACTAACACGCAATACGCTCTTAAGTTCCTAAAAATGCTAAGACATCAGGAATTTTTAGAGTAAACGCATCATTAAATAAAAAGAGTGCATATCAGTCCGCCAGCAAGCCAAAAATATGCCATCATAGAGAGCCAAAACAGAATTTTTTCACTGGTCTTCTCGCTGCTCATGTTGAGAGCGCCCTGCTTCTTAAGTGCCCAGCCTAAAAAACCAAGACTGACAACTACAAATAAGGCATTGAGAAACAAGGTATAATCAATTTTAAAGAACTCTCTATCTGTGACGTTTTTAGCGCTTGATGAGTCCGGTAGCAAATCAAAAGCCGCAAATCCGTAATGCATAAGAAGTGCTGTCGCGACTAACACGCTTAAAAACACACCCATTATATAAAACGCCATCTTCCAACCATAATATTTAGCCTGTATCCGTAAAACCGGAAAAACAACAAGGTCACTGAAAATAAAGGCCATGATACCGGCAAAGGCTACACCATTCCCAAAAAGAACAGCAGCAAGCGGAATATTTCCCATCGATCCTATGAAGGTAAAAAAGGCAGCAAGCGGGCCAACAATGGTTTGAACCAGAACCTGCCAGAAAGCCGGATCACCCGATCCCGAACCCACAAATAGCGACTGAAAGAAACTTTGCGGTACAAAGGCCGCAATAATACCGGCAACAGTAAAACCGATCGTGACATCCTTCCAGACCATTTTCCATTCCATCACATAACGATTGGCGACGTTGCCCCAACCTTCTTTAGACCTAATCAGCTTTTTCCAGCCAGGGACATCCTTGTTATCGTCGTGACCTTCTTCTTTTCGCGCATGTTCTCTTGCCTGTTCTTCAAATTTCTTTGGCAACGTCAGCTTTACAATCGACCACATGAACAGAATCAAAAGCAGGCCGCCAAGATACTCCCCCACAACGAACTGCCAGGATAGAAATACGCCAATAATAATTCCCAACTCGATGACCAGATTTGTGGACGCAAGCAGAAAAGCCAAAGACGGTACTAAACCCGCCCCTTTCGTAAAAAGAGAACGTGTCGTAGACAATGCCGCAAAACTGCACGAGCTTGAAATAAAACCAAAGAAAGTGCCAAGCGCTACACTTTTCCCTCCTGCATCACCCATGCTTTGCTTCATGCGCTCACGTGTTACAAAAACCTGTATCATCGAACTAATAAGATAGCCCAAAGCAAAGGCCCAGAAGGCCATCCAGAACAAGCCGAGAGTAGCTGTTGCCGCTTCACTATATGTTTTTAAAAACTGTTCCATGAGATCGCTAACTTTAGGAATACTTAGAGGGCCTCGCCATCAACTCTGCCTTCAAATTTTGGCAGCGGACGCTCCAAGGCTTCGGCTTGCGTTTCAACAAGACCGTTTTGCTTAATGTCATTAATCAGCCAGTCCATTTCTTTGATTTCTTTACGCTGCGCCTTGATAATATCGTCAGCCAACTGGCGGACACGAACATCTTCAATGCCAGCACGTTCGCTCGTTAGTACCGCAATAGAATGGTGCGGAATCATTGCGCTCATATAGGAGGTATCATCAATGGTTGTCTGGCTGCGCACGAGAAACAACGCCAGTGCAAACACCAAAGCACTGCCAATATAAATGGCTGTATTCACTTTACTGTTTTTGTACATACCTAGCATGAAAGAGAGCATCACAACCGCCATCGCTGCGCCCATGACAAAGGCCATGTAGAAGCGCGTCTCGCTCCAGAAGGCATGTTCGATAATGGAATATGAATTGAGATACATCAAACCGAGCATTACTACGGTTGATGTCCCAATCATGGCAAAAAATTTTGAATAATTCATTTTAGTTCTTCCTTTCGTTATTTAAAAACTGTCCTGCTGTTGAGTAAAAAAAGGTAGCGGACCATGTCAGCATCATAAATCCGGCTAATGCCTCGGTTATGGCGAATATTTTAAAATGCCCTTGAGGGTAAAAATCACTCATTCCTAATGTGGTATAATTTGCACCTGAAAAATATATGTAGTCACGCAAGATTGGTTTAAATTCGCTAGTAAAGCTGCCAAGATCTGTGAAAATATCGAGTAGATAGAAAATACCTGCATAAATTAGGATTTCTAATAAATGTAAAAGCGCAATGCAGAACATGAGAAATATAGGCACAATGTGACGGGACGTATTCCAACGTTGTGACAATGTAGCTACGTATTTTAAACCGCAATAATGAACGCAAACAGTCATTAACAATAAAACTAAACTTAATAAAGTTGCAATTATCATGTTATTTCGCCTCCTATATGCGATTGATTGAGGGAGCGGGCGTGTTTAACACCGCAGCTATGCGCTATTGTTGCAACTTCTTCACGCACACGGTTCACGTAGTTGGCGACCTTCTGTTTTTTATCGTCCGGTTTTAGGGCTTTTTGTAGATCGGGATCATGCGTGGCAACACCGCTGGGGCAGCGATCTGTATGGCAGCGCATCGCCATAATGCAGCCAATGGAAAACATGAAACCGCGTGCTGACACAACATAATCCGCTCCGGCCATCATAGCCCAGGCCACATCTCCAGCGGTAACAAGTTTACCCGAAGCAATCAGCCTTATGCGGTCTTTTAAGCCGTATTCTTTTATAATATTCGCGACGTCCGGCAAGGTCTCGCGGATGGATATGGCGGAATTATCCATGAGCATCATCGGTGAAGCCCCTGTACCGCCTTCCGCACCGTCAATTGTGATAAAGTCCGGTGCCCTTTTCTCACCCCGCGCTTTGATTTCCTCGCACAATTCTTTTATCCAGTTTGTATCGCCCAGTGCGGTTTTAAAGCCGACCGGTTTTCCGGTGGTTTCACGCAGATAGTCGATAAAATCGAGTAACTCCCCGGTATTGGAGATTTCCGCGTGTCTGTTGGGCGAAATTGAGTCTTCGCCTTGTGGGATATTGCGGATGTCTGCTATTTCTTTAGTGACTTTATTTGCAGGCAAAACACCACCTCTACCAGGTTTTGCGCCTTGGCTTAATTTAAGCTCAAACATCTTGATTTGCGGTCTGGCGGCAACCTCCCGCAATTCACCTTCATCCAGATTACCATCCTTATCGCGCACCCCATATTTGGCCGTGCCAATTTCAAACACAATATCCGGGTTGCCTTTGAGGTGATGCGGAGCCAGTCCACCTTCACCGGTATTGAGCCAGCACCCGGCCAGTTCCGTGCCGTAGGACAATGCTTCAACAGCCGGTGCGGATAATGCGCCGTAACTCATGGCCGACATATTAAAAAAAGACGGCGGTTTATAAGGGTGTTTGCAATACGGGCCGATGGTTAAAACGGGCGGGTCTTCGGCTTCATTTTCATTCACCGGAAAAACGGCGTTGCGAAAAAAATATGGCCGCGTGGTAAAATCAATTTTAGTGCCAAAGCCTCGCGTATCCTTTTTGCCGTGTGCTGCCTCATATACCCATTCTTTGATTGCACGGGAAAACGGCTGAGCTTCGCGGTCTCCAAAAGAAATATAGCGTCTGAAAAACTCACCCAGCTTCTCAGATATGGGACGAAACCATGCCAGAACCGGATAATTACGTTTTACGGCATTAGACGATTGAAACCTGTCATGTATGAAAACGATAAGTATGAACAGCGCACCACACCCGATTATAAAAATAAACAGGGTGGAGAGAAAATCCATATGAAAGAAAGCGCTATCCATTCTTTAAAACCAGAATTTTACGCCTGTTAAAAAATAAGTGTTGCTGGTATCGCCGCCATCTTCTTCGATTAAGTCGGCTGTTTCACCTACATTCTGCTCCCAACTCACGCCAACATAAGGCGCAAATTTGCGGCTAAATTCATAGCGTGCGCGAAGACCGGTTTCAAATCCTGTAATGCCGGAGCCGATATTATAATCTTTTGCATCATTCGCCGCGAGCTCGGTTTCAAAGCGGGGCTGTATGGCCAGCCTTTGCGTGAAATACCAACTGCGCTCAACTTCCAGCACCGCAGAGGCTTTGCCCTCATCACTCAGATATGCAGTGGCGTCCACTTCAAATGTATAGGGTGACATGCCTTGTACTCCGGCTGCCAGAAATGTGCGATCATCCTCATCAGGCACAAAATCGTGCCTAACACCTAACTGGGTATCCCAGAAAGGCCGGATAGCGCGGTTCCAAAAAAGTTCGGTAGATATGGTTTCAAGTTCATCGCTGCGGAAATTGTATTCTCCTTCTGATTCAAGATAGAGTTTATTATAATCTCCACCAATCCAAGCATCGCCATCCCATAAAAGAATATCATTATCCTCATTTGTGCGATATTCAAGGCGGTCTCCCAACACCTGCCAGAATAATTTATTATCATGAACAACTGTCTTGCCAAAGTTCTTAGCGGTCAGTCCGGGTTCATCTAAAGCGTATTTACGAACCTTCGCGCCTTCTGGGGGCGGCGCAGCAGGTGAATGATAATCATCAGGGAGTGGTTCTTTTCCCTGATGATGATGCGGAATTTCCGGGTTGCGCTCGTCAGCATAAGCAGCCGGTGAAATAAAGGCAGCAGATAATAGTAGTAATGCTAAAGTTTTTCTCATTTTTAATCTCCTTCTAAGCCACGCGTACAACTTGGAACATACCTGCTTCCATGTGATACAGAAGGTGACAGTGGAATGCCCAATCACCTTTTTCGATTGGTGTAACCAAAAAGGAAGCGACCTCGCCGGGCTTTAATAAATATGTATGCACAAAAGGTAATTCTTCATTACTGCGCCCTGTTTCCAGTTGCATCCACATGCCGTGTAAATGCATGGGATGTTCCATCATGGTGTGATTGACCATATATAAGCGCAATCGTTCATTATGACGAAATAAATATGGCCCCGGATGCTCGGTGTATTTTTTACCATCAAGTGAAAAAATTCCGCGCTCCATATTGGCAGTGACATTAATAGTCAGTTCGCGATCAACTTCAGCCTTATAAGGTTGCGGCTCGGCAGACACCAAGTCTTTATAGGTCAGCACCTTCCATCCGTCCTTACCAAGGCCGATTCCCGGATCATCCATGCGCTGCTTCGGGTCCATAACAGCCATAGCAACGTCTGGATTAGTTTTATCAAGCATAAATGGCATTGGGCCTTTAGGACCGGGAATATTTGAATCTTGCATCTGCATGCGCTTATGATGCATTTTTTTCATCATCTTCTCATCCATACCGCCAAAATATTTTCCTTTCATCATGCCCATGCCGATATCTTCAAGTTTTCGGTCAGGTGTCTGGCGACGGCGCGGCACAGGCGCACTCATGCCCGCTGCAGGCGATAATGTACCGCGTGTAAAGCCGCTGCGATCAAGGCTTTCAGCAAAGACTGTGTATGCTTTTTCTTCTCTCGGTTTGATTATAACGTCGTAAGTTTCTGCAATACCGATGCGAAATTCGTGACAATCTACTGGCCGAACCGCTTTACCGTCTTTCATTACAACGCTCATATCAAGCCCAGGAATACGCACATCAAAATGACTCATGGCTGACGCATTAATCACCCGCAGTCGTACAGTTTCGCCCGGTTTAAACTGCCCTGTCCAGTTCATATCCGGCGAATGTCCATTCATGAGATAGGTATAAAGCGATCCTGTAACATTCGAGAGATCACGCGGACTCATATTCATCTTGCGGAACGGGAGGAGTTCGGCATTAGCATCTGCAAAACCATCTTTTTCTATTTTGTCGAAATAATCAAAAACCGTGCGCTTGTAATAAATATAATATTCCGGATCGAGCATGATATTGCGAAAGACTGTATCCGGGTTTTCAAATGTCCAATCAGATAAGACAATCACATGCTCGCGATCATAGTGAAACGGCTCACCGTCTTTAGGGTCAATAATGATAGGGCCGTATGCGCCTGTTTGTTCCTGAAATTTAGAATGGCTATGATACCAGTAGGTTCCGGCCTGCTGCACTTTGAAGTTATAGCGAAATGTTTCACCGGGCTGTATACCATCAAAATTCACGCCCGGTACGCCGTCCATACGAAACGGCACCAATATACCGTGCCAATGAATTGAAGCGTGCTCTGTATCTTCTAAGTGATTAGTTACATCCATTGTAACTTCTTCACCCTCGCGCCAGCGCACGAGCGGCGCAGGGACAGTTCCATTAATAGCCGTCGAGCGACCTGTCTTTCCGTTCACAACCAAAGGCGAATATCGGAAATTTAGATCAAAATAGTTTTGAGCCGGATAGTTGGTAACCCCTTCATGAATATTGCGCGGAGATGTTACCGCCCATGCTGGAAGCGGCAAGGCCGCTTGTATCCCCGTAACAAATATACCACCGGCTACGCCGCCTAAAAACTGTCTACGCGACAAATTATTTTTTGTAAGTGTGCTCATAAAAATCCTCTTTATATTCAACGTTAACAGATGGATATGGTTCCGTTTTGTCCTGGACTATATCCATTTTTTAAATATCTTCGTTCCATCCGCCGCCCA
The DNA here is from genome assembly GCA_016764775.1 of Alphaproteobacteria bacterium. Lineage (GTDB taxonomy): Bacteria > Pseudomonadota > Alphaproteobacteria > Micavibrionales > Micavibrionaceae > TMED27. The sequence continues at coordinate 3,621 of JAESRE010000003.1, read as the reverse complement.
TTGCTTTGAACAATTCGATGCGTGCCGCCAGTGTTTCATATCGCGCCCGCTCATGTTGATCTTCGGACTCCAGCAAAACGCGCTGCGCATCCAAAACACCCTGAAACTCCATAACGCTCAAAGAATATTGTTGTTCGGCGATTGGTCAACCCCCATTTTTTAATCCAGTTGTAAGTTCGTAATGTTCGCAGTTGTTCTGGTGTAAGGGGAGATGTTTGAGCAGCGTAGCGGAGCAAATATCTCCCCTTACATGCATCATCGGTATGGGCGGTTTATAACCCAGTGAGCTGTGTGGCCTGATGTGATTATAATGTCGTCGCCAGTCCTCAATAATGACTTGCGCCTCTTTGAGGCTGTAAAACATCTCGCCATTCAGGCATTCATCGCGCAAACGCCCATTAAAGCTCTCGTTGTAGCCATTCTCCCACGGACTGCCTGCCTCTATAAAGGCTGTTTTCACCTTCAATTTATGCAGCCAGTCCTGCAAGATTTTAGCGGTAAATTCGGAGCCGTTATCAGAACGAATGTAATCCGGCAGCCCTTCAGTGATAAACAAATGACTGAGCGTTTCCAGCACATCATCTGACTTTAAAGCGCGCTCGGTACGGATCGCCAGACATTTGCGGCTAAACTCATCAATCACGGTGAGCATGCGGATTTTCTTACCGTTGCTCAGGCGATCCGCCACAAAGTCATAGCTCCAAACATGGTTTTTCCAGTGCGGGCGAAGACGTATGCATGAGCCATCATTCAGATAAAGACGCTTACGTTTCTTCTGCTTTTGCGGCACTTTTAAGCCTTCTTCACGCCAGATGCGCTCAACACGCTTGTGATTTACATGCCAGCCTTCGGCGCGCAGAAGTGCTGTAATTCGACGATAACCATACCGACCATACTTCAATGCCAGACGTAGAATATCCTCTCGCAAAGCCTCTTCGTCATGACCTTTGCGCAGCCGGTAGCGAACACTATCACGGTTTATATCAAGAGCACGGCACGCACGGCGCTCAGATACATCATATCGTTGCTGCGCATAAATAACGCTTTGGCGCTTACGTTCCGTGCTTAGAAGTTTCCCGAAGCAACATCCTTCAGGATTTGATTGTCCAGACTGAGATCAGCCACAACCCGCTTAAGCCGCGCATTCTCGGTCTCCAGTTCCTTTAAACGACGCGCCTGATCCATGCCCATCCCGCCATACTCCTTGCGCCATTTGTAATAGGTCGCATCCGACACGCCAAGCTCCCGACATATCTACCAACCGCTTTGATCTGACCTTGAGCGCGGTTGAGACGTGATATTGCAGCCGCTTTTTTATTGTCTTTAAGCATGATCTTTATTCATCCTCCCTCGTGCCCACCAGAATGATGCCAGCGGTATAACCAACCATTGCAAAAGTGGGGTCAGAGCTATCTCAAAGCTTGCAAAAGGCAGTACGGGCATCTGATCGGCATAAGCCCAGCTTTCACGCCAATAAACATTCAACCATTCGCTATAAACCGTGTAAGCCAGGCCAAAGACTATCGCCCAAATCGCCACAGCCCTGTAGCCTTTGTGAGGCCAGCAATTATTACCAACAACAACCAGCGCCAACATTAGACTGGCCAGAGCAATGAGAATATCCCCGCCCGTACAATGCAGCACTGCAAAAAGGATTTGTTTCCATGTCCCCTCGTACCAGATTGTATAAAGCGGCATGTGCAGCGCCTCCCAGACCAGATTACCAAGCGCGATCACCAGAAAATAGCGCCGCATGAAACTCAGCCAGGCGTAAAACTCATTTTTGTTTTCTATTATGCTTACCATCGCCCCTACCTGAAGATCTCCGGGCATTCCCGGCAGCATTTATTGTGAACGATGATATAAATCAGATGCAGGGTCGCCACGCCCGCCAGCAGGCAGAAAAACGAGATATAGGCGTAGGACAGGAATATCCAGACCACCGCAATGACGGCAATCAGCGTCAGGCCGAATAGCCGCATGTGAAAATAGGTGGAAATCAGCGGCGGTGTGACGATCAGAAACACGTAAATCAGATAGGTCAGCTCACGCGGAATAAAATAATCCAGAAACATCGTATCTTCATAGGCAATGGAATGGTTGTTGATGGCGACCTTGACCCAGTCGGGATTGGCCAGATGGGGAATGTATAAAGTCAGGCCCAGCGCCAGCCCCGACAGCGCAAACATCAAAAGCGTTCGCTTGCGCTTGCTGCCGGGCGGCTCCAGAAAATAAATCGCAAAAGGAATCCAGGTCGGCCACATCAGCCATGAAAAAAAGATGAACCCCATCGCGCCCCACCAGACCATATCCGGGTCGGCATCGTTCAGCCCCATCAGACATGGCCTTCCATCATTTGCTGAATACCCGCCAGCACCGGCATTAATGCCACGGGGAAATAGCGCATATTAATTTTATAGGCTTTCCACGCTGCATAAGCCCCGCCTGCGAGCAGCATGCCTCCGGCCACAAAACTGACGGGTTCGGACATGCACATGGGTTATCCTTCCCTTTCTTTCAGATGTTCGGCGAGCAAACGGCTGAGATCGATTTCATTGCTCGGATGCGGAATTGTATTGCAAGTCACAATCTTTCCTGCCCCTGCTTCTTGCAGGGCTTCATAGCCATCACCCGCAAAGACGGCATGAATGCCTATACAAGCAGGCGGCTTCATTCCGGCGTCCTTTAAATGTCCGGCGGCGGCAATCATGGTCCGGGCGGTGGAGATAATATCATCGACCAGCACGGGCGTATGATCCGCGTATTGATCAACATCCGGCACGGAAACCTCGACATCCTTATCACCATGGCGGGTTTTCGTCAGCACCGTATAAGCCGCTCCGGCGCGCTGCGCGACATCCGATACCCATTGATCGCTTTCCTCATCCGGGCCGATCAGAACAGGCTTGTCTATATTGTCTTTAATCCAGTCCGCAATCGCGTCCGCCGCGTGAATAACCTGCGCCGGGATGGTGTATATTTCCTTCATCTCTTTATGGCGATGCAAATGCGGATCGACGGTGATCAAACTGTCAAAATGCTGCGAAAGAAAGGCTGCAAAGATATTGGAGGTTATGGCTTCACCTTCATGGAAACGCTTATCCTGGCGCATATAACCCAGATAAGGCGTAATCAACCCGACCGATTTTGCGCCCAGCTCTTTGGCCGTCCTCGCAAAGAACATGATCGTCATCGCCTTGCTGTCGGGCTGATTGAGGGAACAAAACAAAATCACGTCCCGGTTTTTAACATCCGTTTCAAGCTGCACAAGGCTCTCGCCATCCGGGAAATGATGGATGTCTATCGCGCCCAACTCATATCCCGCTTCTTTGGCCAGCAATACGGCCTGTTCTTCGTTGTCCGGATAGCTAAATAAAAGACTCATGATGGTTCTCCTTCTATGTCTATGATCCCGTCCTGCTCTTCGAGATAGCTCAGCGCATAATCAAGTTCGCCCGGCGAATGAGCATGGACGGTAAAAAGCGGCGCGCCTTTTTCAAGATGTCGATAGCTTTTGGCGCTCCTTTTTCAAGATGTCCATAGATTTCAGCGCTCCTTTCTCAAAATGTCCATAGCTTTTGGCGCTCCTTTTTCAAGATGTCCATAGTTTTTGGCGCTCCT
>JAESRE010000002.1 GCA_016764775.1 Alphaproteobacteria bacterium | reverse complement strand
ACCCTCCAACGCTCGATCAGAACCTGCGCTTCATGCAGAGTATCGAACAATTCACGATCCAATAATTCATCCCTGAGTTTGCCGTTAAAGCTTTCATTAATATTGCAAATAAAACCATAATGGCAATGTCTTTGCTAACTACAAAAGGGACGCTTGTAATCTGGTCAGGAATTGCTGGCATCAGGAAAGCACGGGTCAAATAAACAGCAACGATAGAAGGAATTGCGAACGTAATCGCTGCCTTCATATCAATAAGACCTTGGCGATAATAACGAAAAGCACCAAAAGCTGCTGCCGATCCTACAATTAAAAGTGAGTATCCTGTTGCAGTGACAGGTGTTACACCCATAAGATAAACAAGAATTGGAACTGTCAGGATTGAACCGCCGCCGCCGATACTTCCCAATGTGACGCCCATAATAAAGGCGGCGATATATCCCAGAATTTCCATCATACTGCACAAGCCTTTTTTTTAGAGGAGCAATAATCAGAGTCTGAAAACATGTCATTAAACAGCAAAACATAATAGCCAAACCCACTTAAGCAACTAGCGGCTACAGCCCGCCATAAGCGTTTTTCACCTAATTCAAACAAATATCCGTGTGAATGTCCGTGTCCCATATTTACTTTCCTTTTTTAATTTCGGACAAGGCTTGTCGCGTGATTTTGACGGATGAGTGCATGAACAATCCGGCGATCACAAAAGCAACGATGATATCCGGCCACGCCGTGCCGCTTGCAAAAACGCCCGCTCCGGCCAGTATCACAGCAACATTGCCGATAGCGTCATTGCGGCTGCACAGCCAGACCGAGCGAATATTGGAATCCCCTTCGCGGTATTTCAACAAAAGTAGGACGCTAACCATATTGGCTAACAGCGCCAAAAAGCCTATCGCCCCCATTGTCAATGGTTCCGGCTCACCAATGACAACAACGCGGTACAGGGTAAAGCCAAGCACAAACAGCGCCATTGCACCCAGGCTCAAGCCTTTGAGCAGAGCCGCCATTGCCCTTGTTTTTAAAGATTTACCGATCACCAGAAGCGTCACTCCATAGGTGGCGGTATCTCCAAGAAAATCAAGCGCATCAGCTTTCAGGGCCGTTGAGTCGGCCAGAAACCCTGCGATAATTTCAACCAGAAACATCAGGCCGTTAATCGCAACCACCACCCATAAAATTTTCTTATAAGTATCCGAAAGCCCCTCAAAAGACTGGCTACCGCATGAATCGCCGCATTTATCGGCCACTATTCTTCCCCCTTTAAATCTTCAAGCTTTGACGTTTTGAAAAATTCATAAAACATGAGCAGTGTTACACCGCCGACAATGGCGCTGTCTGTCAGGTTGAAAGCAGGCCAGTGATATCCGGCAAAATGGAAGTCCAAGATATCTATCACATAACCATAGTACAGCCGTTCAAATGTATTGCCTAAAGCGCCGCCGATAATCAGTCCCAGAGCGCAGGCTACCCATAGTGATTTAGTCCGCATAAGCCAGATGAAAAAGAATCCTGTAATGATAAAGGCCAAAATTGAGAGCAGCCATTTGCCATACGCCAGATCCTGTAGCATCCCAAAACTGATACCATCATTGCCCGTCCAGACCAGATTAAAAAACGGCGTGATTTTTACGAACCCCTCGGAGTTTTGTATGTAGAACGAAACAGCATATTCGATCATGCGGTCTATAAGAATGACTGGAACAGCCAATAATATCGCCAAAATCTGAAACCGGAATTTTAAGAAAAAGTTTTTCATGCGTTCTCTTTGTTTTTAGGGGAACTGAGCGCCTCAATAATACGGCATGTTGAGGTTTTGTTATTTGGACAGGCATTAATCATTGTACTCAGTTCCGTTTCCAAAGCCGTAAGGCTCGCTTTACTCTTTTTAATATTTTCCAGATGCCGCTTTGCAATAGCACTGGCCTTTTCGCAGGAGGCATCTGGATTTTCGCTTAACTCAAAAAGCTCACGAATATCTTCAATGGAAAAACCAAGTTCACGTCCACGCCGTATAAAAATCAAGCGATCAATATGATGTTCATTATAAAGCCTGTGATTGCCGTTCGTTCGTTTAGGGGGCGGCAATAATCCAATCTCTTCATAGTGCCTAATCGTCTGAAGTTTACAGCCGCTCTTTCGGGATAATGCGCCAATCGCTAGTTTTTGTGCCTGCATAATATTCTCCTTAAAAAAAATCTACAATAGTTGTAGATTTTATACGAAAAGCACGATAAAAAGACAAGGCACAAACAAAAGGAGATTCACTATGAAACGAAAATTTATAATGCCTTTGGCTGTAGCTGGAGCGCTGTTGAGCTTTCCAGTTGCTGGTGTAATGGCACAAGCGCAGGACGCACCGCAAACACAGACCCAACAGCAAGCGCCCTGGCAAGACATGACAGGTAAGGATAATAACATGATGGGCAGCATGGATAATATGCCCATGGGATGCACTGGCATGAAAAATTGCCCCTGTCCCATGATGCGTGGTCAAGGGCCGATGGCTCCGGTTGATAAATTGACGGAAAATCATGTTCGCACCATGCTTGAAAATGATCTTTCGTGGCAGGGAAACAGCCGCCTCAAAGTCGGGGATGTGAAAACAGGCGAAGACGGCAATATTATCGGCGATATTCTGACACAGGACGGAACACTCGTTGATCGTTGGAGCGTTGACCCTGATAACGGTTCCATGCAGCGCGTCCAGTAAAAAAAGTACTGTTCCGATATAAACTGCTGTGCACCAAGCACAGCAGTTTTGCATTTCTTTTTAATCATTGGCTTGAGAATTCGCAAATTCATTGACAACACAACTATCGAGCACCTTCATAGAAAGCTGATGGGCTTCTTGATTTAAAGGTTCTAACTTTATTCCGAGCCTATCAGTCGCTTTGCGGACAATTTCACCTTTACATGGAATTTCTACAATTGAGTCCTGTAGCTTAAACTTTAAAATCAGTTCTAATTCCTGATTTTGTGAAAACATGCGAGGATCAGCGACAATTTGAACACCACCCATTGACCAATCAACAATAGGATAAATTGTAGAGTCAATAATGCAGACAGAGCACGGCAACACAAAACGATTATGGGCTCTTGGTACATGTTCTTGCTCTCCTATTTCAGAGGGGCGCCTATGATGATGGTTTTGTCTCATTTTTTACCCTTTTTCACTTTCTTTATCTTGACGCGCTTGCCTTTTTTCAAAAATTTCGACACGTACTTCTTTTTTACATTCCAGACGTTTTTTAACTGATCTATAGCGGGATTTTAGGCAGCGCTGTTGCTCGATACTGCTAAAGCGAGGCATTTCTTTTATTTGCTCCGGCGTATAATCCCTTACGTCAGCTTGTGCACTTCCAACTCCAATGGTTAGCGCGGCTGCGGTTATTAACATTGATGTTTTCATAGTTTTTTCTCCTTCTACAAAGTTAATTGAGGTTGAGTTTTATTTTTGCGGCGGATACTAAAGCGGCTGGGAAACCATTTGTACAGTGCTGGCAACACCAGCAATGTCAGAATGGTGGAGGATATAATCCCTCCAATCACAACGGTCGCCAGCGGTCTTTGTACTTCCGCGCCTGCGCCTGTATTAAGTGCCATAGGCACAAAACCGAGTGAGGCCACCAGTGCCGTCATTAGCACCGGACGAAGGCGCGTCAGCGCCCCTTCGATGATAGCCTCTTGTAATGGCTTGCCCTGTTTTTCCAGATCGCGGATAAAGGACAGCATCACCACACCGTTTAATACAGCCACACCTGAAAGCGCAATAAAACCAACACCTGCGGATATCGAAAGCGGGATATCCCGCAACCACAGCGCTGCTATACCACCTGTGAGAGCCAAGGGAACGCCAGAGAAGATTAGTAAAGCCGCTCGGCCAGAGTTAAAGGCCATGAAAAGCAAACCAAAAATCAGGAGCAGTGAGATTGGTACAACAATCGAAAGCCGCTGTTTAGCAGAGATCAATTGTTCAAATGTGCCTCCATATTCTGTCCAGTATCCAGAAGGCAATTGAACATTGGCTGAAACTTGTTCACGGATATCTCCAACAAAGCTTCCCAAATCACGTCCTCTTACATTAGAGGTTACAACAATCCGGCGTTTTCCGTTCTCGCGGCTAACCTGATTCGGGCCATAAATAATCGAGATATCGGCCACTTCGCCTAAAGGCACATAATCAGGCGTTTCATCGACACCTTCTTGTTCACCATTGGGGAGTGGGATGGGCAAACGATCTAATGCGTCAATATCGGTGCGTAACGATTCCGGCAAACGCACCACCAGATCAAAGCGTCTATCACCTTCAAAGACCGTTCCGGCCTCGCGCCCACCCATCGCGGTTTGTACAATTTCCTGTACATCAGCGATATTCAGGCCGTAAAGGTCCATGCGTTTTCGATCAGGCACGATGCTTAAAACAGGCAATCCCGTCACTTGTTCAACTTTTGCACCCGCCGCACCTTCTATGTTCTGGACAACTTCCAACACATCATTTGCAGATTTAACAAGCTGATCAAGATCATCGCCGTAGATCTTTACAGCCACATCGCTACGCACCCCTGAAATTAGTTCGTTAAAGCGAAGCTGAATGGGTTGTGAAAACTCATAGTTACTGCCTGGGATAGCTTCCAAAGCCACCTCCATTTCTTCAACCAGCTTTTCTTTAGGTTTGGATGGATCAGGCCATTTATCGCGCTTTTTTAGCAAAACATAAGTATCGGCAATATTGGGCGGCATCGCATCGGTAGCAACTTCCGCTGTACCGATCCGTGCAATCACCGTATCAACTTCAGGAAAATCTCTCACCAGCATTTTTTCCATGAAAGATTGCATACGAACGGATTCTGTCAGAGACGTACCGGGTGCTCGCAGGGCTTGAATAGCAATATCCCCTTCATCCAGATTAGGCACAAACTCCGACCCCATTTTAGTCACTGAAAACATGCTTATAACGACAAGTACGACAGCCACCAGAACGATTGGCAATGGATTGGCAACACTCCATCGCAGCATTGGTTCGTACACGGTTTTTGCGCCTCGAATAACGATATTTTCCTTTTCATGCACCTTCCCTGTGATGAAGGTGGCAACGGCGGCTGGAACAAAGGTAATGGACAGCGCCATTGCCGAGAGCAAAGCCACAACAACGGTAAAGGCCATAGGATGAAACATTTTACCCTCTACACCTGTCAGTGAGAAGATCGGCAAATACACTACTGTGATAATTAAAATACCGAAGATACTGGGTTTAATAACTTCAGCGGTAGCTTTGGAAGCCAAATCAAAACGCTCTTCTTTGGTCAACAAGCGCCCTAATTTATGCTGCTCCATACCGAAACGCCGCAGACAGTTCTCAATGATGATGACCGCTCCGTCGACAATCAGTCCAAAATCCAGGGCACCAAGGCTCATCAAATTTCCTGAGACTTTGTTTTCGACCATACCCGTAATCGTCATAAGCATGGCAATCGGAATCACGAGGGCTGTAATTAAAGCCGCACGGAAATTCCCCAACAGTAAAAACAAAATCACGATAACCAACAACGCACCTTCTGCCAGATTTTTCTCCACCGTTTTGATGGTTTTTTCAACCAGTGTGGTTCGGTCATAAATCGGTTTGACAATCACGCCTTTAGGCAGACTAGCGGCTACTTCTTTGAGCTTTTCACCTACACGATACGATACGTCACGGCTGTTTTCACCCATGAGCATCATGGCCGTGCCAAGAACAATTTCTTCGCCGTTTTCAGTGGCGGCGCCTGTTCTTAAAGGAGCACCCAATTTAACATTTGCCACATCTTTAACACGGATGGTCAACTCATCGCGCTTGGTCACAATAATATTGCGGATATCCTCCAGACCTTCAACTTGCCCAGGGATGCGCACCAGGTATTGTTCACCATTACGCTCAATATATCCGGCTCCGGCATTATCATTATTGGCTTCCAAAGCTTTGATCACATCATGAATGCTAAGGTCATAGGACAGAAGCTGGTCAGGATATGGCTGAACATGGAATTGTTGTTCATAACCGCCAATCGTGTTGACCTCTACGACACCTTTTAGATTGCGCAGCTGCGGCACAATAATCCAGTTCTGTACTGTTAAAAGATCCATCGGCGTATAGGCCGTTCCATCTTCTTTGAACGCGCCGTTTTCTGCTTCAACCGTATAGAAAAAGATTTCTCCAAGCCCTGTGCTGATTGGCCCCATAATTGGCTCCAGCCCCTCGGGGATTTCGCTTTTAATTTGCTGCAAGCGTTCGGCAATTTGCTGCCGCGCAAAGAAGATATCGGTGCCGTCTTCAAACACCACTGTGACTTGAGAGAGGCCGTAACGTGATAAGGAGCGTGTGTAATCCAGCTTCGGGATGCCAGCCAGCACCGTTTCAACGGGGAATGTAATACGCTGCTCAACCTCTAGGGGGGAGTATCCATCTGCAGCGGTGTTGATCTGAACCTGCACATTCGTGATGTCCGGTACGGCATCAATTGGCAGGCGATTAAAATTGTAAATTCCAAGAGCACAAATCGCTAAAACTGATATCAAGACCAGCCATCTATGGGCGATTGATTGTTTAATAATATTCTCAAGCATGGGGTAAGTCCTCTATATAGCTTCAATTTTAATGTTCGTGGGCGGCTGTGCCTTTTAGGATATCGGCCTTGATGACAAAGCTTCCGGCACTCACGTACGTCTCACCGCTTTTTAGGCCGGAAGTAATCTCTACATTTTCCGTTCCGGTCATGCCGATTTTTACAGGGCGCGGTTCATAGGTATTGCCCTCTTTGATAAAGATGACTTGTTGCTCTTCAATAAATTGCAGGGCTGAGCGCGGGACAGCGATAGCGGCTTGCTTTTCGCCAACTTTTATATCCCCTTCAATCGTCATACCTGGGCGCCAGACACCGCTTTCATTAGAAAGCTCTGCAATCGCAATAACAGTTTGGCTTAACGCATCAGTGGTTGGAAACAGCATTGATATTTCCGCATTCTGGCGGTTCTTTTCATCAAGTGTATGAATATCGACCTTTTGCCCCTTTTTGATCATTGGCACATCGCGTGGGAAGATATGATATTTAGCCCATACGGTCGATAGATCGGCAATCACAAACAATTCCTTGCCGTTTGTCACATCGCCAATATTGGTCTCTCGCTTTAGGATTACCCCATCCATGGGGGCATAAACAATATAGGCATTCAGGCTTTCATTACTCTCTACTGTAGCAAGTTTTTGCCCTTTTTCGACGCTATCACCAAGGTTGACGTGGACGGCTTTTACAATTCCTGGAAATCGTGCGCGGACATTGGCCGTTTTATTTTCATTTAAAACAATACGTCCTGTCAGAGGTGTTGTCATGGCCACAGTATCAGGGCCGGCTTGTTTGAATTGAACACCCGTCAGCTTGGCGGCATCCGGCGTAATTTCAACTTTACCTTCCTCATGCTCGCCATGATCGTCGCCTCCGCCATGACCATGGTCATCGTGGCTGTCTTCCTTTTTATGGCTGTCATGACCGTGTTCGTCATGGTTATCCCCTTCCTCGGAATGGTCATCACCGTGATCGTCACCATCAGTTTCATCATGGGCATCTTCATGCTCATGCCCGTCATCATGGCCGTGGTCTTTTTGTTCATCATGACCGTGATCATCATGCGCTTCTGTTTCAGCTTTCGCCGAAGTGATTATTGTAGGTGTAAGTTGCCATGCAAAAAGCGCAAGCCCCAGCACTGCTATGGATAATAATTTTCTATTCATCATTTTGTCCTTTATTCTTTGTTTGCGATATTTGCGTGATCAGAGAGCTGTGTGTTCCCATCAAAAAATCGGTTTGTGCTTTGGCCTCATAAACGCTCAACAGGCTGTCCAGACGGGCTTCTTGTACCTCATACAATGTGCGCTGTGCATCGAGCAGATCCAGAAACGTAAAAGCACCGCGCCCATATCCATCATCGGCTTGGCTGTAAGCTTTACGGGCGCTAGGAATAATTTCGTCCTGATAACGGCTGGTTTCTTCCAGTGATGAAGCGAGGCTTTCCCATGCCTGAATTGCGGATTGCCGTAAAGATAGTCCAGCAGCATAGCTTTGCGCATCGGCCTTGATCATATTGGCCTTGGCTTCTTGAATTCCGCCCTGATTACGATTAAAGACAGGAATAGGAAAAGACAGACTGGCCACCAAAGCTGTACTGTCATTTTCATTAAAACGCCGCACACCCAGACCAAAAGTCGGATCAGGGACGCCCTGTGATCTCGCAAGATCAAAAGAAGAGCGCGCTTGCATCTTGGCAAATTCCTGTGCTTGCGATTGCGGGGCATTCCTTAAAGCATCCAGAAGAGTTTGCTTTTCAATCAGATCCGGCAATGCGCCTAGATCGGCCTCAATATCAAGATCGGACACATCCATAACACCGAGCAACCGCCCCAGATCATTTTGTGCCGTAACTAATTCTTTTTGGGCCTTGCGTTTTTCAACTTCTGCCGCTGCTTGTTCAATATCGGCTTTAGTGTGCTGAATGTCTGCTGCTTTTGCAGCGCCAATGCGTTTTTTGACGATGCTGTGGGTTTTATCCGCTAGATCGAGGCGCTTGTCAGCCAGTGCCATGCGTTCCTGTGCCACGGCTACGCGGATAAAGGCATATTCAGTTTCAGCGAGAAGGCTCAAGGCTTGTGCTTTGGCTTGTTGTTGAGAAATTTTATAATCAAAATCGGCGACCTTGGTGCGATTGCTACGCTTGCCGCCCATCTCAATCGTTTGCTCAATACCAAGTGTGAGTTCGGCTCCATCAAAGCCTTCATTTTCATCCTCTCCGGCGAAGTTTTCGATTTCAAAAACGGCATCGGGATTCGGCGGCAAAGAGGCTTGAAGGCGTGAGCCATCTGCCGCGTCAATAGCCGCAAGTGCCGCCATATAGGTGGGATTGTTCTGCAACGCCTTTCGAAGGGCTGTTTCTTTATCAAGACCATCCGCATTCGCCATGGTCGGCTGCCATAGCAGCACTGCCATTGCAGACATAGTGAGGTATTTTTTCATGTAGTTAGTTCCTTAAGCTTAAATCAAAATGGGGTCAGGCCGCGCTGAAAAAACCGCGCAGTCCCAGATGAAAAGGTCGTAAAAATTTATCAGCCGCGACTATCGTCAAACGGCAGATATACTACGCCTTATAGATTTAAGCTTTAGGGGGACGTTTCAGGCCGTAAATCAAGTCTGAAACAAAGAGGGATGTGTTGGGAAGGCTCATTTGATCTTTACCAAGAACGGCAAAGTCTTTTACACCAAAGGATGTATTCATCGCGTGATGAACACAACAACCACCGCACAACATATAGCAACCGTTACTGCCCAGCTTATTATCGCTTGAACCGTCGGCATCAATGCTTATGGAGATTTCCGTGTCCGTATCAACACTGGCATGAGCAGCATGCGAAACGCAGACCGTCACGGAGACGATCAATGCGAAAGCGGAAAGTATTAAAAAAAACTTGCTCATTGAGATGACAATATCACTGAAGAGTTACTAACTCAATAATTAAAATCAGCATTGCTAATTTCTAATAAAAATATTGCCCTAAATACGCCCCATCAACCCACATTTTAATAAAATGAGGTTTTGACCGAACAACAGCTTGATAATGCTCACACCTGTAATTGTAATTCTCCTGATATTGTTGCGGTACGCATTGAGTACGGTAACATACCCCTTGAGTGGATCTGTAGCCCTGCCGCCTTTCCCTTAATACGTAACCATCATCGCATGGCTCAAATCTCTCATATCCAAGCTGATAATGACCGTCTACCTTTTCACCATTCGGCCCGGTCGTACATGATGATAGCCTAGGAAGCGGATCTCTGCCCTTTTTAATACGCTTTTTAAACTCGCTGTAAGCTCCGCTGCATTCCGATGGGAACCCTCCGGGCAAGCATATCCAAATCGCACAAGCGTCTTGGCTGGCAGAATTTCCGAGGGAAGGGTTTAAAACGAATACAGCCAGAAGAGCCAAAATTGTTAATTTGAGAAACTTCATTAATCTGCCTCCTCCACTTCATTGTAGGAATTTTGATATTGCTGAGAAAACTGCCGGAGTTTTCGCACTAAAGCTAAAAATTCAACTCTGACGTCGCTTGGAACGCTGTAAAATTCACTTACAAGCTGAAGAAGTTCATTATCATCAGTATTAAAAGGGCCATTTTTATCTATGAAAAAATAATTCATAGATACCCCCAAAACATCCGCACAGTCTTTGAGCCTCTCAACCGTTACTCGGTTTTCACCTGTTTCGTATTTATGTATTTGCTGTGCCCGAACACCTAATAAATCTCCCAATTCACCCTGCGAAAGGCTCCGGTTCTGACGAAGAAAACTCAGTTTCTTGCCTAATTTCACATTGAATTCTGTGTTTTTTGGTTTTGCTTGCTCCATTTTTTTAAGTCCATTTGTGTGGTTTGCAAGCACAGCCAAAGTATCAAACCCCATCATTGATTTGGCATGTCTCCCAATCTTTAGCTCTACCAAGACATGCGCGCGCTTTTGTTAAGATCATTATCGGGATTTTTATTTGACTAAACGGGATTCAACCTGATGCGTATAATTTTACTGGATTTATTAACTCTGAGGTGAAAGTCGTTGAAATTGCTGCACAGTCCCTTTTTATGAATTTGTGAAAATTCAATTATGAGTAAGGATGCGCCATGAAATACCAGTTCGTTTTATTTTTATTAATATCAATGATACTGGTCTCATATCCTGACGTAGCCCATGCTCAAGCTTTGTTTGACTCTGGGACAAACTTTTTAAATGCTTTAATGGATCTTCTGACCAACACCTGGGCACGCATTATTGCCATTATTGCTGTTGTTGCTCTAGGTATTCTCTGGATGACTGGGCGATTGGCTTGGGGCATTGCGGCTTCAGTCATTGGCGGTATTATTCTCGTTTTTGGCGCTCCTGCGATTGTGGACAGCATAGCCGGCTCATTATAAGGAGCTGGTTAAAGTGGAGTTTAAAAATAATCAAGATTTAGACCCTTTATTCATTGGCATGACAAGACCGCCTCTCGTATTGGGCGTCCCAATGGAGTTTTTCGGGATCAATTTCATACTCTTTGGGATCGGTATGATTGCCTTTTCCTCTCTATCCGGCAAAGCCCTCTTTTTCTTAAGCGTTTGTATTCCGCTCCATATCGCAGCGTATATTTTGACAGAAAAAGAACCGCACTGGATGAGCATATACATTACAAAATTAACGAGGTGTAGCCCGATACAAAACAGAGCGTTTTGGAAATCAAACAGCTATAAACCATGAAAGGATTAAGCCTCAATGCTGAAAGCGGCGAGAAAAGAAGATATGAGATACGGTCATGTTGCAAAACGTGAGATCTCTGTCGAGTCCTTCATTCCCTACTCGCGTCACTTAAATGATACTACGCTCAAAACCAAAGCAGGCTATCTCCTGAAAATCATCAAAGTGGAAGGGCTTCCTTTTGAAACATCCGATCAGGTTGATTTGGATAGCCGCAAAAACATCCGCGCCACATTATTAAGAGGGATCAGCAATTCCCGCTTTGCCATTTATCAGCATACTATTCGAAGGCAGGTCTTTGACCAGCTCGATTCCCACTTTGACAATCAATTCTGCGGCGATCTTGACCGCGCCTATCAAAAGAAGCTCAGCACGAAGAAGATGTTTGTGAATGAGCAGTATATCACCATCATTCGAAGACCTGCCAAGAGCAAAATTGGCCTTATGTCTGAACTCAGCCGGACACTGTTCTCCAAAGTTGATAAGGACCATCAAAAACAAAATGAGGCTGAAAATCTCCGCGCTCTTAATGAAGCGGTCAATAACATCCTTTCCACCCTCAAACCCTATAAGCCTAAGCTACTCAGCGTGCAAAAGGACGATCACGGCTTTTATTCGGAAAATCTATCCTTTCTTTCATATCTGATAAATTTTGAGAATAAGAAGGTAAGGCTGCCGGAACAATCAATCGCCAGTTATTTACCAGAAAAGCGCATTTCATTTGGCCGCGAGACATTCGAATTAAGAGGCGCCGCGCCAAACGATATTAAGCTTGGGGCTGTCTTATCCGTAAAAGAATATGCTTCTACCACGGGCGCGGGGATGCTCGATAATCTTCTTGCCCTGCCCCATGAATTTATTCTTTGCCAGAGCTTTGGATTTGTCGATCGGCAAACCTCTCTGTCTGCAATGAATGAAGCTGAACGCAAGATGATTGCAACAGAATCTGGCGCAGAAAGCCTTATTCTGGATATTCAGGACGCCCGCAATGATCTTTCTTCTGGTCTTTCAACCTTTGGCGAACATCATATTTCTCTCACCGTCCATGCGCCCGATAAAGACAGGCTCGATTTCGGGATTAGCGATATTTTGAGCGTTTTTACCAATATCGGGCTAATCTCTGCGCGAGAAGATGTAAATTTAGAACCTGCATTTTGGGCTAATCTGCCGGGTAATTTCAGCTATATTGCTAGGCGATCTCTGATTTCGAATAAGAATTTTGCCAGCTTTGCCAGTCTTCATACATTTCCGGCAGGTAGCAAAACAGGCAATCATTGGGGTAAGGCCATCACACGGTTAGAGACAACCTCTGGAACGCCTTATTGGTTTAATTTTCATGAGCGCGATGTCGGCAATTTTACAGTGATCGGCCCGACCGGAACGGGTAAAACAGTGCTTCTTACCTTCCTCATGGCGCAAGCACAACGGGCCAAGCCAAGATCAGTCTATTTTGATAAGGATCGCGGCGCTGAAATTTTCATTCGAGCGATTGGCGGGGATTATACCAATGTCATCTCTGGTGAACCAACCGGCCTGAACCCTTTGCAGATTGGAGATACCCCTGCAAATAGAGCATTTTTAAAAGACTGGCTCGATTTGATTATCACATCAGATGGCGGTACAAAATTATCGCCGCAGGAGAGCGATATACTCAGCGATGCCATCAAAGCCAATTTTGAAACACCGCTCGAACACAGGCGTCTTCGCTATTTTTCAGAGCTTTTGGCAGGATATGACTCTGGCGATGCGTATTCCCTATCAGCCAGAATAGCCAAATGGCACAGTGGGGGCGAAAAAGCATGGCTCTTTGATAATGACGAAGACACCCTTTCGCTTGGAAATTCGACACTAGGCTTTGATCTGACCTCTATATTAGATGATGCCACCTCCCGCGCACCATGGCTCATGTATATTTTTCATCGGATTTCGAAGCTCATGGACGGTCAAAAGACTATCATCATGCTCGATGAGGGCTGGAAAATGCTCGATGATCCGGTTTTTACCTACCGTATCAAAGACTGGATGAAAACAATCCGTAAACAAAACGGCATTCTGGGCTTTGCCACGCAATCGGTGCGAGATGCCCTAAATTCCGATGTGGGGGATACCATCATCGAGCAATCACCCACTCAAGTATTCTTGCCTAATAATAAGGCCTCCGAAGATGATTACTGCAAAGGCTTTGGTCTGACCCAGCATGAACTGAAACTCATTCGTGAAATATCACCGGAATCTCGCTGCTTTCTTATTAAACATGGCAGTGACTCCGTGATTGCCCGTCTTGATTTAAGCGGCATGGATGATTTTATCGCCGTTTTGTCAGGACGCACGGAAAGCGTCAATCTCATGGATCAAATTATCTCTGAAACCAGCCCAAATCCTGAAGACTGGCTTGGGCTTTTTATTCAAAGGAGAACCCAAACGTGAATAAATTCCTTATTGCCGGCATTGCTACGACCTTGATGTTTTTAACATCCACCCATTCGAAGGCGCAAGGCATCCCTGTTTATGATGCCTCTGGATACGCGCAGCTTATTGCGCAGCTTGATGCTATGGCCGATGACTATGCCAATCAGATTGATCAGCTCGAAGAAGCGGTTAGACAAGCCGATGCAATTACCGGAACGCGCAATATGGGAGATGTAGCAAACGGGGTATTTGAACAGCAACTTCGTCAATATCTTCCCAATACCTGGCAGGACACGCTCAATATGATTAACGGCGCGCCTATTCCTAATGGCGCTTTGGGAACACAAAATATCTATAGCAATCTTTACAGTGAGTTTGATCCCTTATCAGGCGCCACAATCATGGCTTCTGATCCAAGCGGCCAAGTCGCCAAAGCTATTGATCGCAGAACTGGCACGACCTATGCCGCAATCGCAGCCAGTGAACAGGCTTACAACAATATCCCCGTGCGTATGCAGACTTATGAATCTCTGCTGAACGAGCTGAACAATAGCGATGATTTAAAAGCATCTGTTGATCTGAATGCCCGCATTGCTGCTGAGAACGGCATTTTGATGAATGAGATTATGCGCCTGAATGCTATTCAAATTCAGCAAAACTCTTCCATTGATAACACGCAGCTCATGGAAAACCGCCGCGCGGCAACCTTTAACCAATATGATCCTGATCTCGCAAGGCAGGCCATAGAATTCCCAGACTAAGGAGAAAACACATGAAAAAACTACTCACCCTCTCATTTGTATTGATTGCTTTTAGTATAAGTGGTTGCTCGCATTACAGCGAAAAGAAAGCCCCATGCGGCAATAAAAAAACAGCCAGCTTGTCCGGCAATCCTTGTGATCCGCTGCCTATCAATGTAGCAGAGATCACCAAAACCAAAATGAAGGATCATTCATGAGAAAAGTCCTTCTCTTATGCCTGATTACATTATCTTTGAGTGCCTGCATTCAAGTGGACAATCCCTTGCAGGATGTTGAGACGAACACGCTCGCGCAAAAAATCTTCGAAAGCCAAAACTATAAAAGCTTTTGCGGCAAGATGTGGGCGAATCCTGACTCTGTAAGCGCAGACGGCCAAAAATATAAAGAATGTGAAGACCGCGCATCCCTCATTGCAATTTCACTTAAAGAAGCGGGATTAGGCGATATTTCTGCCCGTAATGTCAAAGCTATCAAGCGTTGGAGCGAGATTGATCTCATTATTGAGCACCTTCAAGACGAAGCGCGCCAAAAAGCGCGAGATGACAGCAAAAATCTTTGGGGTGATTGGAGCAAGAAACAAGAATGATCGAGGCTCTCATCAACAATATTGATAGTGTCATTCTCGCATTCGTCCAAGGTGCGTTTGGAAGCCTAACGCCGACTGTTCAGCTTCTCTGGCGATTGATGTTCATCATCTTTATTGCTGTTTTTGGCTATAAAGTCATTATTTCCGGCCGTTTTGCTGCAACTGATTTAATCGTAAATACATTAAAGATTATCGTTCTCCTCTTAATCGCAACCGAGTGGGATACGTTCTTCCTTCTTGTTTATAATATGGCGACTGATCTGCCGTCCGATGTGGCCGGCCAAATCATGACTGGCGCAGCGAACGCGACACCCAATGCTGTTGCTACAGACGATACATCCGCAAACACCATCCTCTCCCAGTTTTATGACAGGGCTATGGATATTGTCAGCGATATTTTGGAAGGGGCTGGCTGGTCGGATTTAGGGAAATACTTCCATGCCGCAGTGATCTGGTTTGGGGCTTTGGCACTCACCGGCTATGCCGCCATGCTGATTATCTTGGCTAAGATTGCTGTCGCTATTCTGCTTTCAATCGGACCGCTCTTTATATTGCTTTTGATTTTTGCCAATACGCGCAATTTGTTTGAAGGCTGGCTGCGCACACTACTCAATTATGCCATCATACCAATATTCGTCTATGCCCTGCTCGCCTTGCTCTTAACGATTGCAGAGCCGCCTCTTCAAAATCTTGAAAATAATTCAAGTGGAGATGCACAGACCCTTTCTTATATCGGCCCGTTCTTCTTTGTCTCAATCGTCTCGGTTCTTCTGCTTATGCAGATTATGAATATGGCGGCATCGGTCACGGGCGGGATTTCCTTATCAACAATGGGATCGGCGGCATGGACATCAAAATTAGCATCACGATTTAGTAAAGGAACGCCCAAAGGATCATTCCGGGCCGGCGTGGTGGGCTACAACATTGCCCGTCATCCCCTTCAGACAGGAAAAGCTATGGGCGCCCGCCTACGGACAGCTGCAAAAAACATTAGAGGGTTTTAAAAGTGAGTACATCAAAAACACCAGATTATTATAAAAAAGGCGAAACATGGGATCAGGAAGTCATTGCCAATGCTCTACTATCGCGCAATCGGGCTTGGATCATGGCCTTTTTCTGTATGGGCATCGCTGCGCTCTCGCTTTTGACGCTGATTTTGATCTTACCGCTTAAAACCTTTAAGCCTTATGTTGTCACAGTAGATCAAACAACGGGTTATCTCGAAGTCACCAAAGGACTTTATGACGGAAGTCTCACACAAGATGAAGCTGTCACTCAGGCCAATCTTGTGAAATACGTATCTTTGCGAGAGCAGTATAATCCGGCCATTTTAAAAGAAAATTATGAAGCTGTAGAGCTTATGTCTGATGGCGAAGCCTTGAAGGAATTTCAGGAGCTTTGGTCTGGAACGAACCCCGATAACCCCTCACGAAAGCTTGGCGCAAAAACCTCTATCGACATCAAAATCAAGTCTGTTTCTTTCATCAATGACAAAACGGCGTCAGTGCGTTTTATGCGCGAGGTCAGAGAAAATGACCGCATAAAAACAGGGCATTTCAACGCTGTTATCCAGTTTCAATATTCGCAAAAACCCATGCAGATGAAAGACAGATTTTCTAATCCGCTTGGCTTTCAAGTCACGCATTACCGTATTAACCCAGAAGTATTGGAGAGAGTTCGATGACATTTAAAAAATTATTATTAGGAACAGCCCTGATTTCCTGCCTATCCATATCCCCTGCCCTTGCAGGCAAAGACCCAAGACCAACGAGCGCCGACGCCCGTGTGAAAGTCGTTACTTATCATGAAAATGATGTTTACCAGATCAGAGGACATTACGGCTATTCAACGGTGATTGAGTTTTCGGAAAAAGAGCGCATTCAGACCATTTCTTTAGGCGATACGGCAAGCTGGCAGGTCATGAAGCCCGGCCAGCCCAATATCATGTTTATCAAGCCTTTGGAAGAAGATGCCGAAACCAATATGACGGTCATTACAGATAAAAGGATTTATACCTTCGAAGTGACTGCCGGAGATGCTTACTCCCCTCGTTCTTCAGACTTAACATTCCGCCTGAAATTTCATTACGCCGATGAAGCCGCCAAAGAGCTTGCCTTTATTGGCAGTGTCTCCCAAGCCCATTTTAATCCGCTAGATAACGTCAGCGCCTCGGATTTGAATTTTGATTATAGCTATGCTGGATCAAAACGCCTGCGCCCGATCCGCGCTTTTGATGATGGCGTTTTCACATACTTCCAGTTTGAAGATTTTGACGTCATGCCTGCTGTTTTTAGCGTTGATGAAAACGGTAATGAGCGCCTTGTCAATTTCAATCTTCAAGGTCAATATCTGGTTGTCTCCGGCATCGGATCTCAATTCACATTAAGAGACGGTGATACGGACACTTGCATCTGGAATGATGCTTATCCTCAAGCTGAACCGGCATCTTATGAGCCAGAACCCATCGCAGAGCTGGAAGAGGTCAAAGAGATAGAGGTCGCGTCCGTGCCTGTTCCTTCTCAAAAACCTGATATTGCCACCCTTCAAGCTGAAAAAGAAGAAAAGCCAAGCCTCTTGGCGCAGCTCTTTTCCAATTTGGAAAGCCCAAAAACAGCGAGCCTGAATGAGTAAGGATATTATGATATGAATGATCAAACCCCGCCTGATAGCTTCGATGAAGAGCCTAAGCCAAGACCTTTGGATGGTGATCGTGAATTTCCAACCATTGCTCAAGGCTCAAGCGCCTCTAAATTTGGAATCTTTGCGTTTCTGGCTGTTGGCGTTATCGCAATCATCTTTGTCGCCTTGGACGGCATGGAAGAATCCGCCCCGCGTGAGCTGACAACACCAGAAGAAATCGAGTTTAGAACGCCTACCCCGTCCGGCCCTTATATTGAAATTGAAGAACAAGCAGAAGTGCCGCTCGAACAGCTCGTTCCCCCGATTGACGAGCGTGAGCTATATGATCCGCTAGAGGCACAGCGCGAGCTGCAAATGCAGCAAGAAGCACTGCGGTTGGCGCGGGAACAAAAAAAGCGAATGGAAGAGCGCCGACGCTCCCCTCAAATTATCTTTGATAACAGTAGCTCAGCGCAAAGCAATGTTGCAGGTGGATCACAATCTCAAGGCGGGGCTGGATCACTTCTTGGCGGCGGTGCACAAGACCCGAATATCGCTTTTGCCAATCAATATGCGAATAGCGATGTAGAAATAGCAATGGCCTCTCAGCTACAAAATCTTGATACGCTTGTCACACAAGGCACATTGATTGACGGTATTTTAGAAACGGCCATTCAAAGCGATCTCCCCGGATTGGTGCGCGCGATCGTCAGTGAAGATGTATATTCCTTTAATGGCTCTCATCTTATTATCCCAAAAGGATCAAAGCTAATCGGGCGTTATCGCTCAGGGCTTGTTCGCGGGCAATCACGCGTTTTTGTAATCTGGAACCGCCTTATCAGAAATGACGGTGTGAGCATCAATATCGGCTCATACGGCAGCGATGATTTGGGACGTAGCGGTTTGGCCGGCGAAGTTGATACGCATTTCTTTGAACGCTTTGGCTCTTCCGTGCTTCTGTCACTTATTGATGGGGCACTCCAGATTGGCGTGAATGCCATAGATGATGACGATCAGGCCACCGTAGCCCTTGATACAGGCACAGATTTTTCAAGATCAGCCGAAATCGCCCTTGAAAACTCGGTCGGGATTCCCCCAACCGTTCATGTTCACCAAGGCGCACGCATCAAAGTCTTTGTTGGCAAGGATCTGGATTTCTCGCAAGTGGCGGGAAATATACCAAAACTATAGGGGGCATGAATGAGTTCACACAAAAAACCCATAAAACCCGCCAATCAATCATTTGAAGAGAGAGATCGCGCAAAACCAGAGCAATCAGGTGTTTATCTCAAACAATATATGAGGCTGTTCGAGACTTACCTGAATGATCCCGATATTTCTGAGATTTGCGTGAATAAACCAGGTGGGCTTTGGATTGAAAAAGCTGGCGAGCCTGAAATGTTATTCATCGAAAACAAAGACATCACCGATGATATTTTATGGCGTTTGGGCCGTTTGGTTGCCAATTACACCGATCAATCCATAGCTGCTAAAAAGCCTTTATTATCGGCATCACTTCCAAGTGGTGAGCGTATTCAGTTTGCAACGCCGCCTGTTTCCCGTTTTGGCGTCGCCCTATCCATCCGTAAGCAAGTCATGCGAGATTTAAGTCTTGATGATTATCGGCAAATGGGGGCATTTGAGAGCTTAAAAGAAAGCAGCGCATCAAAAATAGACATTAATCAAACCCTACAATCCCACCTTGATGCTTGCAAATATCAGGACTTTATTTCTGCCGCCATTCGCGCCAAAAAAAATATCATCGTCTCGGGCGGAACATCGACCGGAAAAACCACACTTTTGAACGCAATTTTAAAAGAGATTGAGCCGCATGAGCGTATCGTCACAATAGAAGATACGCCCGAAGTCATGCCGCCGCAAAAAAATCATGTATCCCTTCTTGCATCCAAAGGCGATCAAGGACAAAGCAAAGTCACCATTCAGGATTTATTGGAAGCCAGTCTTCGGTTTAGACCAGACCGTATTTTACTCGGGGAGCTGCGCGGCAAGGAAGCCTATAGCTTTCTTCGCGCTGTCAATACTGGCCATCCGGGATCTATTACCACAATTCACGCCGATACGCCTCAAGGAGCATTAGAGCAAATCTGTTTGATGGTGATGCAAGCCAATCTCGGCCTCACACATGACCAGATCATGGCTTACATCAGCTCGATCATCGATGTTGTCATTCAGCTCAAGCGCATTGGGGGCAAGCGCATTATTTCTGAAATCTGGTATCCGAGGGGTTCATGAGCGATACAAACATGAAATATCTCTATGGTTTTGGCGGAATCTTTGGCCTTATTCTATATTCATACGCCGCCTCACTTATGTTTTTCCTGCTCTCAAAACAACCTTTGGAACTGGCAAATCCTCTCTCCATCTGGCTTACCTTTGGAAATGAGATTGACGAGCAGACAGGATCGCGCCTGTTTGTAGCTTTTGGCGCCCCAGCTCTTGCCCTCATATTTATTGGCGGTCAAATTTATGACACGGCCTTCAAGGGTAAAGATATCTTCGGAAAAGCGCACTGGGCAACTTTAAGAGAAATCACAAAAGCGCGGCTCTTTGCCAAAACAGGCGTGATCCTGGGCAAATTCAAAAACCAGTATCTCATCAGCGATCATCCCACGCATTGTATTATTGTAGCGCCTACCAGATCGGGTAAAGGCGTCGGGATTGTTGTTCCTAATCTCTTAAACTGGCCGGGATCAATCATTTGCTTTGATGTAAAGCATGAAAACTATAGAAAAACCGCCGGTTTTAGAAAAGAGCATGGTCATGACGTCTTCATGTGGTCGCCAATGGATGAGCATGGTCTCTCGCACCGCTATAATCCCCTTGATGCTGTGAGCAAAGACCCGCATCAATGCGTCAGTGATTTACAAGTCATTGCCAAAATCCTGATACAAGACCCTCCCAAAAGTGACCCGATATGGGCGTCTGAGGCCCGCGCCCTTTTTGTGGGCCTTGCGCTTTATGTGATGAATAATAAGACCATGCCTTCCACAATAGGGGCAATTAACAGGCTTTTGGGAACTGAAGCTGATTTGGGCGATGTTTGCCGGCATATTGTGCAAACCCACCCTGAATTGACATCAACAGTCAAAAAATCCCTGATGAATTTTGCAAATAAGGCTGCCAAAGAGCGCTCCGGTGTAAAATCTTCTCTTAATCAGGCCATAAATTTGTGGGATAACCCTCTGATTGATGCCGCCACATCGGAAACAGATTTTAGAATTGAGGATTTACGCCGTAAAAAACTCTCTATCTATGTGGGCGTTCTAACAGGCCAGATTGAAACCCTTACGCCCCTGCTCCGTATTTTTTTTGAACAAATCATCACCAAGCTCTCGATGAAAGAGCCAGGAGAAGATGAGCCGCATAAAGTTTTAATGCTGCTCGATGAGTTTCATATGTTAGGCCGCATAGATTCCATGACAACTGCATTCACACTTCTGGCTGGCTATAATGTGCGGGTTATGGCTGTGGTGCAGTCTTTAAATTGGCTTGACGTGACTTATGGCCGTGAAAAACGGAACGGTATTCTGTCTTGCTGCGCCCATCAGGTATTCTTTGCTACAAATGATCTGGCAACAGCACAATATGTCTCTGAAAGCTGTGGCCAGCATACCGTTGAAGTGACTTCCAGATCAAAGAAAAAATCCATGCGCTATGAAGCGCCCATGGATAACGTCTCGCAACGTGGCCGACCTCTGATCGAAAAACATGAAATGCGCGACTTTCCAGATAATCAGCAAATTATATTGGTGGAGTCTTCCTCTCCCATAAAGGCTAATAAGCTTAAGTATTTTAGCGATAAGAATTTTAAATCCCGCGATGTTCCTGCGCCGATTGTGCCAAAATTGAACATCATGGAAAATGATATTCCAAAATTTAATATTCCAACCGAAGAAGAAAAAAAGGCGCAAAAAGCCAAAGACCCTAATCAAAGCGATATGTTTGCGAAAAAGCAGGAAAATGTCTCTGATACAATTCCTGATCATGAAGATGAAGATTCGAAAGACGAAATATTGGACTTATTGTCCGACGATCTCGAATAAGTCTATGCCTTAATCACTTTTCTTCACCGGAGCATTGCGGACACTGTTTTCATCTGCACTATGAACAACAGATCCCGTTTTTTCGCCTTTTGCGAAGCCAACAGCTTCTTCCATACCTTTAATAATGCTCTCGCTTACTTCGCGCATTTTTTGGCTCTTTCTTAAGCCCCTGGCTTCCATAGTGTGTTTGATGGCTTCAATCTTGTCTGGAACATCAAGATTGTAGTGAGCATCTTCATAAGCAGATACCAAAGTGATCAGCTCTTCAAGCTCATCACCTTCAGCCGTATTCTGCGTAGCATCGAACAACTCTTCAATACGCTTAAGCGCTGCTTCATAATCATGCTCATTTTTAATCGGTTTAATGCTCATTTTTTCATTCCTATAAGTAATTCAATTGCTTGAATTTGTAACATTAAAATATGCGCTTATTTTATTCTCCGGCCACCTGCGATATTCTGCTTTGTATCAGCTTAATGTTCATATCACTAACGCCATATTGCTTTGCAAGCTCTGGCCATTTGGACAGGCTAGATTTTGTGCTCTCAATAATCTCAAGCGCACGGTCTTTTTTGATTTTCGCTTCATCTGCCAGCTTTAACAGATGGCTTGTATCAGGGTTTTTACCTTCACCCATAACCATCATGCTTTGTTCGCCGCGTGGGCCAGATGAGAATGTGAGGTCATAGGCAGGGGAAAGTTTCCATCCCCCTTGGCTATCCATCAAATAACTGAAATTTTTGGAATGATCGTCACGGTTATGAGCCAGCACGTTAAACACGGCCATTTGATAGAGCTTTTCCACCTCTCGTACATCGCGGGTCAGCATCCCTGTTAGCGCTAACAAATCTTCGTAATCAAGGGATGGTGTACGGAAATCTGAATGCAACAATCCGCAAGCCGTGTGCATGTGGTATCGTTTGTCACCATCACGATCAAAGCGCTTAATCGCAAAATAACCTGCGCTGCGCTCTGCTTGAAAAAGATGGACATCCGGCATGGTAATGCCAGCCTCTTTTGCCATCAATGCATATACATATTCGATTGCACCGGCGTCTAGCCCATCTTGACTATTCGGGAATTTAACCATCCATGGTGCATAACCTGCGGGTAAATCATGTACTCCATGAATAATATGATCCCGTTTCTCGTTTACACCGATTAGCGCTTTTGGCCTTGCGCCCGCTGAAGATCCGTTTAAGGCTATGAGTTCCGCCAATACGTCATCCGACGTTCCGTCCAAAACCTCTTGCGCTTGCGAGGCAAGGTTATCAAGGTTTATATCGCCTTGTGTATCATCTGCGCTGTGATCAGGTTCAAACACAAGTGCGCCAAGAGCATGTAATCCCACATGTGCCAAACGATCAAGCGGTGTTATATCTGAGGGCAATATTCCCTGTGATCTTATAAAACGATCAAACAATAACCGTCCCCAACCATCAGGCAAGCTGTCGTTAAATACACCGGGCAAGCCTTCAAAAAGGTCATGATCAAAACTTTGAACACCTGATCGTAAAGGCAAGCGTAGCGGTGATATCTCTATGCCGCTTTTTATAAAGGCGCTATCATATTCAAAATAAATCTTGTGCTCCCGCACAGCCAATCTGCCTACTGTCTGAACACCTTCACCAAAATTAATGCCGACCTTTACTTCTGTTGCGGAGAGATAGTTCTTCATTTGCGTGTCCCTCTCTTGCGTGTTGGTACATTATCTGACTTCAGTACCTCATCAATGGATGAAAAGCTCTCTTCTTTGATTTGCGTAGCTTTAAGGATATCTTCCAATCCGCCAAGCACCATGTGAAGTTTAAGAAATGATTCCAAGGATAGAACGCCCGTGCGTTCGAACTTGCGAAGCGTTGGCAATGCAACACCTGAGCGCTCTGCCAGACCTTCTTGCGTCAATTCCATTTGCAGGCGCCGTGCCCGCGCTTGCTCTGCGAGCTTTTTTTGCGCTTTTGCTGGTGTTGTAAGTGATACCATTATATCTGCAACTCTTGTTTTATATATTTATATAGATATTATAGTATCACTTACAAGAAATATCAAATAAAGTTTCTACATCTAAAACCTTTAAAAATGATGTTCGGAAACTTTTTTACAAGGGATAGGGCAAGCAAAATCGGCTAAATACTCTGCCAAATCCAATACAGAACAAGACCTATCACACCCCAGGTGAGCGCAAAGAAAAACGCGATTCGAATGAATATGCCAAGAGCGCCAAGAATACCGCCAACAATGACTGCGGGAATAATGGTTGATGCAAACCGCGCCCATTTTGGCCATTCATCTGGAATAAAATCCTGAATATTGTAGCCGGTAAAGAGAGCTACTAGGATAAAGACCCAGAAACTCCACATGCCGATCGCGTGGAATTCATATTCCTCTTCATCCATAAAATCATTGCCGACGCGTCTATATGCCATGAATTACACCTCTTCACGATCCGATAGAGGCTTTAATTCTGACATATTACGCACAATATTTTCCATGAAAGCATCAAGCCGCGCATTGGCTTCCGCTTCTCTCGGGGCTTTATTATCTTCTGGAATGGACGGGTGATGCATAAAAAACTCATGGCTGAACTTTAAGATAAGCTCTTGCATGAAGGCCAGATCACGCGCTGTTTTCTTGCGGTGCATCGCCAAAGACGCTGAAAACTGGTTATAGAGCTTCACCAGATCGGCATCACGGTCATTACGGTGTTCGGGAAACATTGCATAGCGAAGCCCATCATTCACGATCGCAGAGACATTGGGATTATGAGAAATTTTCATCTGCTTTTCCAAAGCTTCCCAGACTTCCGCGTCAAAATAAACTGTCTTTTGTACCCGTTTGGTTTTGGCCATGCTTATAGCTCCATTTCATTATCATCATCACGCCCGCGTGAGGATTGTTGTTCTTGTTGTTTTTGTTGTTCGGCGGCGCGCATTTCGAATAGTCCGCGCTCGATTTCGTTAAATTCAACCTTTTGTCCTTTTTCAACATCAGGGGCTTTATCAATCCGCGCCATTTGCAACTCTTTCCCGCGCATCGCAACCGCCCATTTTCCTGTCTCAAGCTCTGTATAACCAAGATAGGTATAAGCTTGATCGGATGAGACTTTATGATCGTTGAAGGTGAGACCGGCTTTTGTGGCCAGGAACTTACCCTCTTCATGGACTTCCATGACGCTGAGATCGCGCATCGCTGATTTTTTCATAGCAAAGTCGCCGTTAGACTGAATCATTGCGAACTTATTATCGACAAGCCATTGCTGACGTTTTTGAAGCGCAGTTTCTAAAGATTGATCGGTAATACTGCGATCTCCTTTGCTTCTCTTATAAAGTTCTTTATCCAGCCAGGTTTTCTTTTTCGCATCCACCATATCTTCCGGCGCATGGGATGAGAGAATATCAAGCTTTGGATAGAACCGCTTTTTCTCGCGCTCATTGATTTTGGCAGAGATTTCTTTGCCCTTTTCAATCACATCATCAGGGATTTGATAACGCCCCTGCCCTAATTCCGTAGCCGCATCATTTGCAACTAATGTCTCAATCCGCTTGATATGGGATTGTAAGTAAGGCTCTCGAACGTCCTCATCAATGTAAGATTGCTCTTTTGCGATATAGGCGCGGTGTTTCTCAATATCGTAAATGCCTTCATTCTGCCCTGCAATCAGCGCGATATTATGATCGGCCTTGCCGGTTGATTGATCAAATGGCCGCACACGCACTAAACCGCGCTTATTCACCTCTTCATAATTAAAGGCTTCGCCAACTGGCACGTAATGCTTTCCGCCAGAGAGAGCTTCAACAACAATGTATTTCTTGTCTGTAAGCTCATCGGCTGGCCCTTTATCTAAAACGCGCCCCTCAATGACCTGCCCCTGTCCGGCCTTTAAGGAATAGACTTCCAGATCATCCAAGCCCTCAACACGCTCATACAGCTTTTTAATGACATCATTGCGCGTGGCAATACTGGCCAAGACATCTCTATATCCTTCTTTCAATGTATAAACGCCCGGAGGATTTTCGATAGCCATACCGCTTGAGGCCAGATAGCGCAAACGCCCTTTCAAAACAGACTCATAATGCGCTGATTTGCCGAAGTTGTTTTCTTTGCGGACATCAATGGTATGATCTTCGCCAACCTGCTTTTCAATAAAACGGTCTAAAGATGTGACCCGCAGCGCGTCCACTTCCTTCTCCAATCCTTTTTGAATGTCTTCGATTGAGCGCTCGCCCAATAACTCGGTTGCAATCTCTTGCGCTCTTGCGCGAATGCCAAATGCGATATAATCGCGCCCGATCACCAGATCCTCACCGCGCGCATCTTTGCCCCGAATGATCACATGCGCATGAACATCATCAGTATCATAATGAACAGCCGCCACCCATGAGAGTTTGGTCTTGAGATCACCCTCGACACGCTTCATGACCTCCCGAACATAGCCTCTAAAATCTTCGATCTCATTGCCCCGCTCCGGCGAGATGATCATCCGAAAATGGTGACGATCATTTTTGCATAACTCGAAAAAATCTTGACGCTCCAATCCCTCGTTTTTAGCATCAAACAGGATGGCTTTTTCACCATCCTCCCCTGCCCTGTTTCTGCTGATGTAATGAATGTGATGATAAAGATTTTGACCGCCTGAATTGGCACCCGATCCAACGCCTTTGGTCTTGTTCTTTACCGGATTGATTTTCACGACCACGCGCTGCGCTGATGCCAAACCTGCAAATGAATTACCGCGCATCAATCCCGATCTTCGTTTAATTTTCTTTGCGCCCGACTTCACTTCGCCATGACGATTGAGCTTTTTAAAGAACGCTTTTCTGGGGCTATCTCTGGTCACGATCAATGGCCGGGAAACGCCATCGCTCCCCGTAAAATTCTCAGCCCTGATCCGATCTAAAAACATTAATTCTTCTCTTCTAATCCACGCAAAAACGCAGTTTTACACCTCCCTACTATACAATTTATTTTACTTTATTACAAGACTTATAAACGTGCAAATTACACAATAATAACAATAAGTTCATATAAATCTAATTTATATCTTTTATCTTGTATTAATCTTATATCTAACAACCCCTCTTCACTATCTCATACAAACTCTGCCCTATCCGCTATCGCTTTACCCTGTCTCCAAGCTGTTCATTGCTGTAAATTCAAAGCACAAAAAACACCCTCATCATTTCCGACAAGAGCGCATTTCGAACAAGAAAAAGCCCCGCTAATTGCGGGGCTAATTTGAGTTAGTTTTGGCGGGACCAGATCAAAATATACTGGTCGTCTTTTTGAACCAGATTGGCGTAAATCGGATTTGGGAATTCTGGCGCATCAATCTGAACGGAGATATATGAATTTTGATTATCGCTAATCTTATTCCACCCTGCACCTGCTTCGAAGCTTCCGATTTTGGCTCTGAAATCAGGCTTGTTATCATTGGCCTCAGCATCACCGATGGGCTGTAATTTGAGATGCAAATTTAAGGTCGCTGTTTTCAATTTCCCTTCAAAACTTCCATTCTCTTGTTTTTTCATATTTGCTATAATTGACATTGTATTTTCCTTTTGTTGATTATCACCAGAGCAACACCTTATTGCCCTTTCTGATGGCATAAAATTCACTGGCCGGCTTCGACGCGTCACAGAATAAATTTGTTACCGCGAGGAATTTATCGCTTGCGATAAAGGGGAAATTTATTCTTGAAGCATAGGCGAAGGCAGGTCAGTTAAATTGCCCAATCTTGAAAGGCATAAGGCTGTTTGGTCGATGATTCTTCATAAGGAGAATCGTCAGTATTATTGAGAACAGTAAAAAGCTAGGTTTTGAGTTGAGAGGTGAAATCCATGCTGCCATGTAATATCGCTATCAAATAAACAGTTTGGTCTTCGATACGATAAATCAGACTGTGTTCGCCAATTTTGTAAGCTCGATAGATCTGGGGAATATCGGGGCGCACATGGCCATATAATTTCGGGTTTTCTTCGAGTTTTCGTAAAGCTTCTTTCAGCATCCCTGTATAAATCCAGACCTGCTTTTCACCATAGGTCTTGAGCGTGTATCGCTGAATGGATTTGAACTCTTTTTCTGCGCGCGCAGAAAATTCGATTTGGTAGTTTTCAGACATCTTCTTTCAAAACGTCCTCTGTCATACTATCGAGCATCTTGGGCGAATATTTTTTCGTGCGACCGGCTTGAATATCGGCCTCCCCTTCCAAAATGGCGCTATGAATAAAAGCCATTTGCTTTGAAGGTGTTTCATTATTCATGTGAAGGCGTAAAGCATCCTTAACCACTTCGGCATAAGTGCTGTATAATCCTGATCCAATTAAACCTTTGACGTAGGATTCATAAGGATCACCTAAATCAATATTGGGCATTTTTACCTCCACAAAACAGTTTTAAAGCATAAATAATACAATTATTGTATCATATATGCATAATTTTTCCAGTTTTTTCGAGCGTATCCTTGTAAACATCGTTCCAGTCCTGCCCTTCTAGGCAGGGCCTGTGCGTTTCACACAGTCCTTCAAAGCCCGATAACTCGACGGCTTCACGGATACGCTTTTCAAATTTATCGCCGCCTTGGTCATGGTCGGGAATGATGATGATGTGTTCCAGATTGGCAAAATTGCGAATAAAGGCCGTAATTATTTGGCTTTGTTCTGGTGACAGGCCGCCGCCTGTTGCGGCATAAACGGCATTGCCTCTGTTATAAAGCGCATGATAACTCAAGGCATCAATCACGGCTTCAGCCAAAATCAGGGTATTATCGCCTTTGAAAACATAAGAGCGCCAAAGTGTTTTTTCACTTCCCCTGACAAAAAGTGCTTTATCGTGGTTTTTTAACTCAAGGCCACAAACCTGACCATCCTTAAAATGCGGAAATGCAGCGTTCTGATAGCGGTCTGTAAAAACGCGCCCTACAAACCGTTTATCTGTCAAAAGGGCATCTGTAAGCCCCCTGCTGGCCAAATAACGGTGTTTATAGACGGGTTTTAAAGATTTGAAAATTCCAGCAATACGTGCGGGGTCATATTCTTGAGGGGCAACCTCTCGCACATAGCTTATTGCATCGGGGAGCGAAACACCACCCCCTATCCAGTTTTGCAGTTCACGCCCAATCTCACCAATGCTTTTATGAGTGCGCTTCTCGGCAAAGTCGATAATAGTGCCGTTGTCGCTATCGTCTGTGACCGAAAAATAAACCCAAAGATTACCCCGCCTTGAAATAATGACTTTATCGCTGTCCTTTCGCATAGCAATGGATGAACGTGTGCTTTTTTTACGGTCAATCTCATAACCAAGATGCGCGGCATACTGGGTCAGGTTTATATCGGTTTTGAATTTGGAATAATCAAACTGTGTCATGGCCTGCCCTCCCCTTAATATTCACTGGGGAGCAACAGGACATCGTTCACACAATAGAATTTGATGCTCTGTAATGGAAAATCAGTGTACAGAATATTTTCAGCATAAAGCTCGTTGTAATTGCCATCTGTACAAATAAGCCTTGCGCCCTGCCCTTCTGCATTCTTTTTCAGCTCCCAGCTACAAAAATCCTCACCTGATAATTTTGGGACACTGGCATGACACGCAAAAATTTTATCTAATAACCAATAGGCTTCACCATGTTCTGCAACATATTGCACGCCTTCGGTATATAGATAGGTTC
This sequence comes from Alphaproteobacteria bacterium, assembly GCA_016764775.1. GTDB lineage: Bacteria > Pseudomonadota > Alphaproteobacteria > Micavibrionales > Micavibrionaceae > TMED27. Next base: position 13,790 of record JAESRE010000002.1, on the reverse strand, counting down.
TAAAGGCTGGGTATCTGTACCAGACTTCCGTACCGCAAAAATTCTTCAAATCTTGCTCTTGTAGTGTGATACGACGGTTGCCGTTAAGTGTTTGTGTGTGTTGGTCTGTCATAGCGAACTCCTTTTCCTTTTAAATTGCGCCTCGAAACATACTTTTTTCGAGGCGAGCAGGAATCTGCTCGCTAAGCGGGAGGAGATTGTCATGACCCGGACTTGCCGGAGGGGGATCACCCGCCTTGCACAAGGCGAAGCCGCGGAAAGGTGGGGATACCGGCAAGTCCGCCGAAGGTGAGCGTAGCGAAGGTCTTGATAATCGGGCCGAAGCGGCCTCTTTAAATACAAATGACCATTCCTATCAGGAATGGCCTTGTCATGATCGCGTTAGGGATCGTTACCCTATGGGCCGAAACTCGGGCATCCGAGGTTCGGTGAACTTAGCAGCCCTAAGTGGCCTTGGCCGCTTGGGGCTGGTTAGTGAATAGAGCCTGACCTTGCGCTTGTCAAAGCGCAAGGGAACGCCCTGCCCCTAGCGGGTTTTACGGGCATCCACAAGATCGGCTTCGTCAATCTCAAAACCCAAAGCCTTCAAACCGCGCATAACGATGACACCTTGAGGCTCCCTACTCTCTTTGGTCGCATCCCATAGAAGATCCCAAACATATTCAGGCATCGATAAAGAAGATTTCTTGCGCTTCTTGGTCGCATCCTTCTTTTTCTCGACTTTCAGGCTTGGATATTCCTTTGCCCCTTCAGACAAACGTTTTTTCAGCTCACCGGTATTACGGTTCTCAGTGCTGACATTCGGAAGATTTTTTAAACTAGGTTTTGCCATGATAGTCCCTTTCATAAATGATTAAATAGAGAAGTACAGAAGTAAAGACTTCTCTACTTATGCCGCTTGTTTTTGCAGCTTGGCTTCCTCTTTCAAAACTTTATCGATTTCCTTGCCCAGATTTGTAAAGTCTTCAGCAGCAGGACTTTTAGGTTCTGTGCGCATGACGGTAGTACCGTAGAAACGCGCCTGTTTATGGGCTTCGCGTTGTCCGATAGTCGTGCGGAAGATTTTGATATTATTGATTTCCTCAAACTGCTTGGCGGCGTGTTCCAAAACAATCGTGCCTTTGCGTGTTTGAGACAGCAGGACGCGGTATTTAATATCGCGCTTGGCAAGCTTCCCTGCACTTTTAACAGCCTCGATTGTATTGATAGCTTCATCGATATCATCCTCTGAAGGCTGCGCGGGAACAATAACCAGATCGGCAATACCGGCCGCATATAAAAGCGCCCTACTCCGCACACCGGCTACATCAATCAAAACAATGTCGTGTTCCTGCGCGGCCGCTTCCGCAGCATCGATAATCTGCTCTTCATCCTCTAAGGTTTGCAAGCTTACCCCTGCAAAAGCGTCATCGAGGGCTTTCTTGTTGTACCATTTGGAGAGATTTTTGTTCGGGTCAGAGTCGAGCATGGCGACCTTTTTACCCTTTAAAGCCCAATAATCGGCGAGGTTGGCAACAGTATTGGTTTTGCCTGGGCCGCCTTTTGAGCTGGATATAGCAATAATATATGACATTTTTAGCTCCTTGAACGAAGTTGTGAAGTAGTGACTTATTCTTGACGGTAAGTCGGCAGGTGTTCTCGTGAAGAGTTAATGACTTACCATTTAGAGTATATAGTGACTTACCATCTTCGTAAAGTACCTTTCTAATGATTTAGAGAAGTAGCGATTTACCGTCTTAATAATATACAGAAGAGTGTAAGTTGGGTTTTACCGTTTACGGTATTTCTTTAACTCTTTACTTACACTCTTACTCTTTTATATGTGCTGATGTAGAGAAAACCCTACTTACTCCTTTTTTAAAACCATCTCATTATGGGCAATCACAGTATAGAATTCACCTGTCGGAGCGTCATGGTGATAAAGCGTATAATCCAGAGCTTTTATCTGAGGGTCATACGTCCCACGAAACGTCCATTCTGACGTTTTGGGAAAGGCTTTTTCTATATAGCCTTCTGCACTGTCGGCCTTGATGTCCGCATGGCCAGATAAATGTCTCCAGCCCATATTGCGGCCTTCAACATAGAAAAAGCCTTCGGGCGATATATCGTCCAGTATGGCTTTAAGCTGTTCCTTGAAATCGTCGAATTCCCATTGCATAACATCCGTATCGGATAGTGCCATGGAAAAAGCTTCTTCTTCGGTTTCAGCAATATCGGCGGCCAAGAGTTCGGCGGCGCGTGTGTTTGCAATTTCAGTTTCATCCCATGTAAGTGTTTGTTCTTGTTGCATAGTGTATTCCTTTTTAAAAAATTGAGAGTAGGGGGCTTAAACAAGATATTGGCCATTCGGGGCATTCAGCGCGGCGGGTATGAATTCCCACCAAGCGCAATAGCCTGCGCTGTTCAGAACATCCACTTGATGCTTACAGTCTTCGCAGTTGTTCCAAATGGAATGCGTTTTTTCGCCTGATTGCGTGTCGATAAATACGAGATAAGTCATAATTTGCTCCTCATTAAAGGGGCAGGGGGCTTTCCCCCTGCCTTTTGTCTTGGGTTAATCTTGATTGGTGAAAGAAAAGAGATAATCAGCGGCTTTTTGTGCCTGTGAGCTGGCCGAAAAGATAAACTTCTTGTCGTCCTTCAAGGCTTTCAGCCAGTTTTGTATATAAATGGCGTGGTCTTCTCTGGGGCTTGACTCTACGCCTGTAGATGCACAAAGCATGGCGGCGCCAAGTTCTGCGACCAATTCCTCGAAAGCATAGTCTTTTGAAGCAAATTGATGCTTCTGCTCACGGTTTAGGCGTTTTTCCGCTCCTGTCCAGTGGACAAGCTCGTGAAATGCCGTGCTGTAGTAATTCTGCGTAGCTGTAGAGCCGCACGTATCCTTGAAAAATTCAGGGCTGGGCAGGTTGATAAAGTCCTCTAATACGCTGTAATAGGCGCGGCGTTCATCAAAACGAATATCTGCGCCTGATGCTTCAATGAGCTGGTCTGCCGCAGAAATAGCCTGTATATCATTCGGCTCAAAATCATCTTGGAGCAGGGTATATCCATCAACCTGATCGGCATTAAAGACAGTTGAATATTTGGCAAACATAATTTGCTCGCGCTGTTCATTGTCTTCGGTTGGCTCGACTTCTATGGATTTCCAAAAAACAATCTGGCGGCCTTTCTCGCCCTTTTTTACCTGTGCGCCCATATCCTGCCATTGTTTATAAGTTGCCCATGTTCCGCTTGAATAGGCGCTTTTCATCTGGTGCGCCCATAGCAAAGGCACATTGATACCGTGATAATAATTTCCCGTGCGGGCGTTCTGGGGAACACCTCCACAACCATGCCAAGGTAATTCAAAGTCACCTGATAAACCTTGCTCCAAGGCTTCAATGATTGTGTCAGTAACGGATTGGTAAATATCGGTGCGTTTCATCTTCTTTTCTCCTTAAAATGTGTGTTGCACTTCTTTCCTAGAAGTGCCGTGAAACGGCTTAAGAAGCGGCTGGAGCAGTCACGACCCACAAAAACGGAGGGGGATCACCCGCCTTGCACAAGTCGAAGACGCGGAAAGGCGGGGATACCGTTTTTGTGCGCTTTAGCGGCCCGAAGGGAGGTCTTGACGGATACAGCCAAGATCAAAAAAGACGGCCATGCTGCCTGTAAAAGGCAAGCGTGGCCGGCGTCCAAGAAGCGTCGAAAGACTCCATAGACAGGCTATTGCAACGCTCCACATGGGCGGGGATTCCTGCAAATGTCAGTTGCAAAAAGCACATTTGATAAGCAAGCTGGCTAATATCTTGTGCGCTCACGATTAGATGGGAGGAGGGGTCATAACCCATTTCTGCAATAACCTTAGCCGCCGCTAATATCATCCCGCCTGCGCCTGATGCAGGCTCATTCAGCGTTATAAAGCCTTTTTCCTTAATGGCGGTCTCTGCCCCCTGTAATCCAATCACAGCCATCATTCGAGAGACAGGCATCGGCGTAAAAAACTGACCTGTTTTAGCATCAAGTGCATTTAATTCAGCAGCGGCCTGTCCGAGAAAGTCTTGTCCGTCCATCACACCGCGCCAAACCATAGCCATAAGACGGGGATATGCTCTAATCGTGTCTTTATCACGATATGTTTGAACGATATTCATATAACGCTCTTCAAGGTTTTCGGCGCGATCTGGGGATGCTGTCAATTTTGCATAGGCGCAAAAGGCCAGTTCACAAAAATCCCTGAATTTTTCGGATGAAGATTTTGAAGGGTCTAAACGTGATAAGTCTCTAATAAATTCTTGAATGCTCATGGTGAATTCCTAAAAAAGAAAAGCCGCCCGATATTTCGGGCGGCAAATTGGTAGAATTAAGCGGCCTCTTTGAAATCCTCGGCTGTATCGTCCAAGGTTTCATCCTGCTCGACCTGCTTCACATCAGGGTCAATCGCAGGGAAAGCCATAGCTTCTGGAATCCAGAATGTTGCTTTCAATTCGTCTTCACTGGGGCTTTCAAGTGTAAGAACGTGCTGAAAATGTTTGCTCATTGAGGTCACAAGTTCTTTTTTCTTATATCCTGCAACATTGCCGAATTTCTGAAAGCACCCTGCCTCGGTAACAATCTGCTGTAATTGCACCTTGTTACGGCGTTTCAAAAAGGCTTCATCTGGTCGCCAGTAATTCCGCATATCAACACGCAAATCCTGGGCAACCTGATTGAAGATGCTGCCTTCATAAGTATCAAGCTGATCACAGAATAATTGCCCGAATTCCAAGGCATCCAGTGTCACCAAAAGGCTTTCTAAAACATCATCCGATAAGTCTTTGACAGCTTTATAGGCATCTTCTAGGTCATAGTTGAAAAGATAACCCAAATCGCGCCATGTAGCGTCTTCGGAGTCATGGCCGAAATGCGCCAATAAAGCCTTTGCCTGTTCATTGATAATTGCGAGGGCAGGGGAGGTTGTCTCTTCCTGCTCGAAATAGGACAGACAATCATGGTTTTTGAAACGATATAGCTTGTTTGCGACAGCAAGCTGTTTCGCAACCCTTGGGTTTTCAATCAAAGCCGATTGAACCGCGATACTTTTATGCATGGCCATATAACGGCGTAGCGGAGTAGGGTAAGTGGCTTTAGGCTTCACTTTAAGGCTATTTGCTGTACCTTCATCAGCCTTGGTTTTGATAAGCCCTTCATGGACTTCAACAGCACCGCTTGCCGATAACGAGACAATAACGCCTCCTGTCTCACCTTCTTCGGCGCGGCCATACTGCCAAGCACTGAAATAGCCCTCAACAAATTCCACCCAATCGACTTTCTCACGATAGGATTCTACCAGTTCTTCTGCCGCTTGCTTTTGCAGTTCAAAGAATTGCTCTGCATCATTGAAATAGGTGCTATCGTCCTCACCTAAAAGGTCGGTTGTATACTCACCTGTGTAAAGCTCACGCTCAAAAATAGCCATAGAGAGGGTCGGAAGATCGCCCAAAATACGGTCTTTGATATCCTCGGCATCCCAATAACCTGATTTTGCCATGTTAAGACAGCGTTCCTGTTCCTCAAAAGTCCCAATACTCAAGGCTTCTGCCTGTGAGAGAGTGATTTCACCTGTCTCAAGACATTCTTTGACTGTCTCACTTAACTGCATGAGAACAAGGCGGCGTCTGACAGTGTGTGCGCTTAATCCTGTTTGAGCGACAATATCATCAAGTTTTTCACCGTCCTGAACCAGTTTTGTTAGCGCTTGTGCTTCCTCCAATGGTGTAAGGTCTTGCCTTTGGATGTTTTCCATTGTGGCAATTCGCAAAGCCGTATCGGCATCGAGGTCGTCTTTACTTTCAACAGTAACCTCGTAATCTTTCGGCAAATCGCCATTTTCAACCAAATGGCTTATAGCCCGAAAACGGCGTTCACCGCAGATAATAGGGTGTAATTTCTTTTTACCTTTGGCTTTTCCGACAATCAAATTTTGAAGCAAACCGTCCGTTTTAATGGATTGAGCCAAGCCCAGAATTGAGTCTTCATCAAAGGCTTTGCGAGGGTTAGCATCCGAAACCTGAATTTTCGTGATTGGTAGTTTTGTGTAAGTCATAGTTTTTTCCTTTCGCTGATTTAGTTAAAAGTGCGTGTTGCACTTCTTTCCTATGAGCCGCGTAGCGGCACGAAAGCGGGGGAGATTTAACCATGACCCGGACTTGCCGGAGGGGGATCACCCGCCTTGCACAAGGCGAAGCCGCGGAAAGGTGGGGATACCGGCAAGTCAGCCGAAGGTGAGCGTCAGCGAAGGTCTTGTTAAATCGGCCCGAAGGGGGCTAATTAAAACCTATCGAAACCCTTGCTATACATAGATTATTAACTAATTGAATGTAAGATTAATATATATTATTATCTTACATATTGAGGTAATACAAATGCTATCTACAGCGCAAAAAATTATGAACAGAATTAAGCGGAAAGGCCGTGGATGGGTCTTTACGCCGCAGGATTTTGTCGATTTAGCATCACGCAGTAATGTGGATGTGATTTTATACCGTCTTGTTCAGGATGGTGATATTCGCCGTATTCAGCGCGGATTATATGATTTTCCAAAGATTGATGCCCGCCTTGGTATCTTATCACCAGATGTAAAAGGGATCGCTCAAGCGGTTGCGCGCCAATCTGGCGATAGTATCGCCCAATCCGGTGCGGCCGCAGCCAACCTTTTGGGCCTAAGTACACAAGTCCCTGGCAAGATCGTGTATTCTACAACAGGCAAGAGCAAAAGCATTCCAGTGAAAAACCGCTCAATTCGGCTTGTTTCCTCTCATATTCCAGCCGCTTTGCATCATCTGGACGATCCCGTAACCCTGACACTGCAAGCCCTCGATTATCTGGGAAAAAAGCATGTGACCACGACAATGATCAAAAAATGTGCAAGCATTCTGTCCGATACGGATAAAAACAGAATCAGGCACAATCTCCGCTATATTAAAAACGCTTGGCTTTCAGATGTCGCGCGCCAACTATGCAATTAAACCCCAAAAATTCAAATTATTTCTTTCTTAAACCCCAAAAATTCAATAAACTCGGCAAATAAGGATTTTAAATGCCCACTTTTTTTGATGAACTGCCGGAAGTATTTGTCTCCAATACCGAAATTTCGGCATTGGTAAGCGAAGCTGTGAAATCAGGAAAACTGCGAAAACTCGGCTCAAGGCTTTACACAAAGAATCTGGAAGAGGCGCCGGAAAGTATCGTAAGACGAAATTGGTATTTTTTGCTCAAGGATTATTACCCCGATGCTCTGATTGCCGACCGCACCGCCATAGAAAATCAGCCTTCTACGGATGGCTCGGTGTTTATCGTTTCGAAGAAAAAACGAGAAACCGCTCTACCAGGAATTACTTTCAAACCAAGACCAGGAGTAGGGGGCTTGAAAACAGACAAGCCTTTTTTAGGCGGGGTTCATCTATCCTCAACCGGCCGGGCTTATCTTGAAAATATGCGCGTATCCCGCGCGCGCGGGGGCGATACCTCCCGCACCTTGTCCCGAAAAGAAATTGAAGAACGCCTTGACCGCATCTTGCGACAAAGCGGTCATGCCGGAGTGAATGCTATTCGGGATGAAGCCCGCACATTGACTAAAAAGCTGGACGCGGAAAAAGAATTTAAGGAACTGGACGAGCTGATCGGATCACTGCTTGGAACGCGCGACGCAGAAATGAAAAGTGATCTTGGTAAAGCCCGTAAAGGGGGGATGCCCTTTGACCCTGTCAGGCTGGAAAAATTCATCAAATTGTTTGAAGCCTTAAAAGCCTCAGCCCCGATACACCGCCGCGCGCGCGAAACTACTTCACAGGCCAACACCAATTTGTCCTTTTTTGAGGCTTATTTCTCCAACTTCATTGAGGGCACAGAATTTGAAATTAATGAAGCCGTTGATATTGTCTTCAACGGTCGCATCCCGAATGATCGGCCGGAAGACGCCCATGATGTTTTAGGAACATTCAGGATTGTTTCCGATACTACGGAAATGAGCAGATTACCTGGTTCAGCGGAAGAATTATCTCAATTACTAAAAAGCCGTCACGCGGTTTTTATGGAACTCCGTCCTGATAAACATCCCGGTGCATATAAAATCAAAAATAATCAGGCTGGTTCAAGCCTCTTTGTTGCCCCTGAACTGGTAGAAGGCACACTAGAAAAAGGGTTCGAGATATACCAATCACTAAACGTGCCTCTTTACCGGGCTATTTTTATGATGTTCTTGATTAGCGAGATACACCCTTTTACAGATGGTAACGGGCGCGCGGCGCGGATTATGATGAACGCGGAGCTGGTTGCGGCCGATGAAGAAAAAATAATTATTCCAACAGTCTATAGAAGCAATTATCTCTCTTCACTCAAGGCGCTGACCCATAACGGCCTAACAGATCCGCTGATACGAACACTCGACTTTGCTCAAAAATATACAAGAAGCCTTGATTGGCATAATTTTGAAGAAGCGCGACACCAGCTCACCGAAACAAATGCTTTCATGGATCCAAATGAAGCCGATGAAACCGGCGTGAGACTGAAACTTTATCAGGAAAGATAACCGCTGGCATATCAATTTGTATTGCATCCTTCTTATTTTGAAAGACACGTATTTAATCTTGAAGTCTTTTGTAAGCCTGAATTACAAGTTTCTTTGCTTAGCCTCAAAGCATAAAATTAACTTACAGGTTATTTTTTCGACAGATTTATTAATCTATAGGTTAATTTAAAGCCAAAGATTGCTCACAGGCACTGCCCATAGATTTTGGCCAAACGGAACAACATCACGACCACGATACAAGACTATTCCGCATATGAAATCATGACCTGCTAAACGCTGAAGCTCTTCCAGACCTTTAAAATCAGCTTTTGAGACACTATCGCGCTGTTTAACCTCAACCGCAGCTAATTGCCCGTTGGATTTTTCCAAGACAAAATCAACTTCCTTATTATCACTGGTTCTGAAATGGTATAAATCCATCTTCTCATTTTGAAATGTCATAAGCTTGAGAAGTTCGGTTGCAACAAAATTCTCAAGGACATGCCCAAAAAGCTCCGGCCTGTTTTTCTCAAGATCGCTGAGCTCATACTGTATGAGATGGCATAAGAGCAAAGTATCGTTCATATAACCTTTTGGGGATTTGACGAGACGTTTTCCAATATTGCGCGACCAGGGCGCCAGCTCGAAAGTCAGAAACAGCATTTTAAGCAAGGTTTTGTAATTCCGTGATGTCACAGGATTTAAACCGGCATCCCTTGCAATATCAGCATCATTAACCAAACCGCCGGCACGATTGGCCAAAATGCGAAGCAAATTAGGTAGCGTGCTTAATTTTTCAATTTCAGCGAGAGCGCGGACATCTCGTTGTAAAATAGTGGTCAGATAACCATCAAACCAGGTTGTGCGCTCAAGTTTTTCTGAACCTGAAATTTCCGGATAGGTCGCTAGGCGTATAACCTCGGCCAGTTTATATTTGGCAGAATCTGGCTCAAATTCTTTGTTAAAGAGCCTTTCGATAAAATTACCGTCGCCGGCCAAGGCTTCTGAAGCGGCCAAGGGATAGAGCGTTAAAACGCTCATGCGACCAACCAAAGGATCTGATAATTTCGGCAAGGCCATAATATTGGCTGACCCTGTGAGTAGAAAACGCCCTTTGAGTTTTGGTTGTTCCAGTCTCAATTCATCCACGACAATTTTTAAGGCTCTGAAAATCTCCGGAACAAGCTGAACTTCATCAATGATTAAGGCACCTTTACGCTCTTTCAAATAGCTCTCAGGAGAGTTGGCGGCGGCAGCCATTTGTGTTGTACTATCAAAAGTCACATATTCGGCTGGGTAATCTTTCTTGGCAATGGATTGTACCAATGTGCTCTTGCCAGCCTGTCGCGGACCATTTAAAAACACGACAGGGCTGACATTTAATGCCTTTAGAAGTCTATGTCGTGTGTGTCTTTTGATATGTGACATTGAATTTTCAAATCCTGTAGTTATAAATCCATCTTTTATAAATTATAAAACAAACTTTTATATTTGCAAAATGGTTTATTATTTCTCAAGTAGCACTCGATCTGGGCGTCTTCAGCGTAACATGACACGGTTTTTATGGCTGAAGGACACGAGAGAAGCCAATATTAGCGTTTATTTTGCTTTCTCCATTGATAAGGCTCTGTAAAAGTCCCTTGCCAAAGGCCTTTCTGCGCTGATTTCGCCGCACGCTCATCAGATTTATAAAACCCATCACTGAAATAGGTATAATCAATCGCATGGCCGGCTTTAACAATCTCACCGGCAATATCGGTACCATCAAGGAAGCATTTCGCTACAATACGGCTCTCTCGCTTGGCGGCTTTCATGATATTGCATGAGACACAGCCAAATTTTCAAAAAATTGGCGCGCCTGCTTACCACACTGATATTCTTGGCCTGCCGCATCTGTGCAATTTTGGTAGTATTCCGGTGCATCAATGCCCCACAGCCTTACTTTTTGGCCACGAATTGTGAAGCTGTCGCCATCCGTAAAATGATCAATGACAACGGAAAGCTGATTTTGTGCCTGCCCATCATGCGCGGCAAAAACCAAGGCCAAGATAACCAGACCGCAAACCGAGAGCAGGGGAATGATTTTATGCATCTTTACTTTCCTCGCTTCGTTTTAAAAGCCCGAAAATCGAGCCTTGTAGGTTCAATTCGCCTTTCTGGGCACGAACGGTCATTTCTCGCAAATATCCGCCGGGGCTTCTGATCGGATTGGACGAATCCTGCATTTTTTGATCAATAATCATGATGCAAATTGTAGCACCAGTCCGGCCCAATGTTGAACAAGCCTCCCACCACGCAGATTTGTGGATGCCCAAAGTGGGAAGAAGCCCATGAGCTGCATCAGTTAGATCCTGCCAGGACAATGGTCGCTCATGCAAAGGTATCCTTTCTTTAAAACGATCGGAACAAGCATTGAGAACCTGTTTCCATGTAATTTTGCTGATAGTTTCAGCTATTTTATTGGATTCAGCTTCTTGCTCTTTAGCGATATCTCCACATGCTGTATGTTTGTTATTGGTCTCAGTAGAACCCGCTACGCCTTCCTGAAGGCTAATACCGGAACGGTTACTGTAATCTAATTTATTAGATGTTTGAAAGTTTGTACATTGTATGTGGGGGAAATCAGTTTCGTCCGTGGCGGAAGTATCACAAGAAAAAGAAGACTTATCCTCAGCTTGAGCAACCCCTTCCAAAGCTTGATACATAGCTTCATATAGCGCTTTATGCTCACCAAGAAGATCATCTAGATCACTTTGGGCATGATAGGTGCGGATAGAAAATGATATTTTCTCATATTCGTAAGTGATATGAAGCAGCATCTCATCGAGCTCATCGTAATGGCCGGCCTCAGCGATCAAAGCCCTTATCCGCGCTCTATAAGCCGAAATTTTACGCTTGGTTTCGTTCCATTTGGCTTTAGCTGCTTGCTTTGCGGCCACCTTTGCCTCCAGAACTGGCATCAAAGAGGCAAGGGGAGATAAATCAACACCAAACGCATACTGAATTTCTCGTGTCTCACGATCTCTCATGCCATAGCGTTTGAAATTACCTGAATCCTGCCAGCTAAGCGCCCCAAGTGCATGAAGAGCTTTCTCACGGTTTCTCACTTGTCTCTCTGAGATGTCCAGATCTTGTGCAGTTGTGGTAACGCTCTGGTAATTGATCGGCTGAGAGCCTTCTTTCCAGTCGGCTTCATCTGTTCGGATCACATAATACTCTAAAAGCTCAACCAATTCGGCAGAAAACCCTGCATCCTTACCGGCCATCTTTACGAGTTTAAGGGCTTTGAAGCGATCAACATCTTCTTCAAGGCCAATATATTCATCCAAATCCTGTAAGCCGGCCCGAAATTTGGGTGAGCTTACCCGTCCGCCAAATGCACTTGGCGAATTAATATCTAATATCTGCATGTTTCATTTAAGCCATTAGAAATCCCTGAAACTAGGCCGCAAAAAAGGGTCGCGAAAAAACACATTTTTCACTTGCGTCCTGATTCGTTCAGCGGTATATTGAGAGTACGAAATAAGAATATATCGCTGATTTATTTAGCTAGACCGCTGCGCCAACAGCGGTTTTTGCTTATCTGGGTTCTAAATTAAGCTTTCTCCTTTCTAATTATTGGTTCAACGGTTAAAATTGCCCTGATATTGACGGCTTGCACCGCCTAGGGCGGGGACATAGCTGCAATCTCCGGATGGAAATTGCGGTGCCAGAAACCCAAAATCATTAACTGATTCTGAATCTCTTATAAAAAATCTATCATACTGTCTCATTATCCACAACGTAACATTCTCATTAGACAAGATAAGACAGGCTGTAATCCTCATTAAGTTCCTCTGTATGCCTTGATAGAAAACAGTTTTACAAATGTAATAAAAGTTGAGACACTTTCGTAACTCTCTTATGCACAGTCTCATGTGGATAAGTAAGACAGTTTTGAACACCCTAGTTTGACTCACAATGCGAATCTGATTTTTGGTAATAAAGATTTTTTTCTTAAAAAATTTCTTTATACTGTGAGAAAGTAATACAAATGTCGCAGAGATGTCTCATGCGACGAGGTGAGAAAATGAGTGCAAATAAAGTATCTGTTTCCAAAGCAGCTAAAATGGTTGGCGTTTCCCGCGCCACTTTCTATCGTCACATCGACGAGAAATCCATATCAACCGAGCAAGACGATAAGGGAAATAAGGTCATAGATGTGGCCGAGCTGGTTCGCGTCTATGGTGATCAACTCAAAACTCTAGAAGACGTTGAGAAGGCCGAGAAAGCCAAAAAGAAAAAAGGTGAGACAAATCAAGACAGTGATAATGTCTCAACAGAATTGGAGTTGATGCGCGAAAAACTCAAAAGTCTTGAGACAGAGCGAGAAAGAGAACGCAAACAGCTCTCAGACCAAATTGGAGATCTCCGCTCTCGCCTTGAAAAAACAGAAGAGCAGCGCATAAAAGCCGAAGAACAAAAAGACCGGCTGACGCTCATGCTCACCGACCAGCGATCTGAAAAAGACAAGATCGAGGAAAAGGAAAAATCACATGAGCAAAAATTCAGCGATCTCGAAACAGTTATTAATGAATTAAAAAGCCAGCAGGAAAAGCTTTTAAATAGTGAAAAGAAAGGGTTCTTCGCACGGTTGTTCGGTTAAAGCGAGATAGCTATCATGTCCAATATGGAAAAACCCGATTTAATTCATTTTCTTACCAAAAAGATGTCTATGACTGACGTTTATCAGCCCGCGGTCATTAAAGAGCTTTTGCTACATGGAGGTAAGAGGACAAAAAAGCAGCTGGCTTCTGCCCTCGCTCAATACGATCATTCTGTCCAAGAGTATTATGAACGCATTGTCATGCGTTGGCCAAAAATTACTCTAACGAAACACGGTATCATTAATTATGAAACACAGGGCCGTATGTTTTCGCTGTGCGCACTTCCTATAGATGAGCCAACCCACGAAGAGGCTGTTCGCATATGCGATCAAAAAATTCAAGAATGGGTTACAAAAAAGAGGCAGAAAGATAAATCTCCTGAAGTCGGGGCATCGATAAGATATGAGATATTAAAATCTGCTCATGGAAAATGCCAATTATGCGGGATATCATCAGAACTCCGTCCTATCGATATAGATCATATTGTCCCACGAGCATTGGCCAATAAAAATGGCAAGGTACAAAAAAACGGCAAATTAATCGATGTTAATGATCGTGAAAACTTACAGGCTCTTTGTTTTTCTTGTAACCGTGCAAAAAGGGATAGCGACCAA
>JAESRE010000001.1 GCA_016764775.1 Alphaproteobacteria bacterium | reverse complement strand
CGGCTTCGAGGATCGCGGTTTGAATCGTCAGATCGCTGAAATACGGCAGTCGCAGATCGTGATGCGTCTTGACGCGCTCGATGAACTGGCGGCCCCGATCGGGTTCCTGCTGAAACGCCGTTATTTCACCCAATCCCTGAATGGTGTCGACGCTGTGCGCGTTCAAATCGCCAAGCGCTTCACGCGCCCGCGACCCCAACGCATCAATCCGGCCGCGCATGAAAAACGGGCTAAGGATGACGATCGCCAGGAACGGCATCAACGTGGCCGCCATCTGCCAACCGAAAGAAACCAGCGTGACCAGAACCGCCGCCGGCACCAACAGGGCGACGAAGGCCGGCGCCACCGTATGGGCGAAGAAAAACTCGACCGTCTCCACGTCCTGCGTCACCATGGAAACCAGATCGCCAGTGCGACGCCGCAAGAAAGATGCAGAAGACCGTAAGGTTGAGCCGCTTTTAAAAGCTATTCTTATATGCGGTGCATATGAATTGCTGATTGCGGAGACAGATGCGCCGATTGTTATCAATGATTATCTGAATGTAGCGCATGGTTTCTACGATCGCGGGGAAGTCGCGCTTATTAACGGTGTCCTCGATTCCATCTCTACAATTTTCCAATAAAATCAATGCCTAAGCTGTGCGTATTAGATAAAATTTTATCTAAATCTAACGCGCCCTTAAGGAATTACATCGTAAGATAGTAATATAAGGGTTCATATTAAGAAGTTATAGGGTTTCATGCGTTTAATTCTCATTATTGTTGGAGTCTTGCTATTGCTCGGCGGAGGTGGCGCCGGGGCGTATTTCTATTTCTCGAAAACGGCAGTAGCATCCTCAGGAGACGACATCCATAAATCATCGGAAGATATTGCGTCCGGTCATGGCGACGGTCACGGAAAGGCCTCTGGCCATTACGAATATGTCGAGCTTGATCCGTTGATCTTGCCGATTATTGATAATAACGGCGTCAGCCAGACTGTAAGCGTGGTGATTGCCCTTGAAGTTAACGGCAGCTATGCACGTTCCCGGGCAGAGACATTGGAGCCGAAGTTAAAAGATGCATTTATTCAGGACATGTACGGTGTACTCAACAAGCATGCAGCGCTCAAAGGAGGCGTGTTGCAGGTCGGTATGTTGAAGTCGCGTTTGACACATGTCAGCAAAAAGATTCTTGGTGAAGACGACGTCAATGACGTTCTTTTACAGGTGGTTCAACAAAGACCCATCTAGACACCAAACACAGGTTTAACCTTGATGTGAACCCTCTATACATCAAAACACTACCCCCGCCATTGAGCGGGGATTTTTTTGTCTTTTTGACGGGTGAAATTGTTGCAGTGAACAATGGAGCCGTGGGGACAAAACGCGAAAACGCCTTGCGTTCACATACTCAAGGTCTAATATCGAAAAGTTAGGTATTACAAAACCTTATAACGATAAACAAGTGGGGTAACACATGACTGTATTTTTATTACTCATCTTCAGCTGCGGGCTGTTGGCACTGCTTTACAGTGCGGCAGCCTCCCGGCAAATTATGGCGCTCGATGCCGGTACCGAGCGCATGCAGGAGATTGCAGAAGCGATCCAGGAAGGCGCATCCGCCTATCTGGCTCGTCAATATCGTACCATTGCGTTTGTGGGCGTATTCGTAGCGGGCCTATTGTACCTGTTACTGGGTTCACATGTAGCAATCGGTTTTATCATCGGTGCCGTAATGTCCGGTCTGGCAGGATATAACGGGATGGTTGTTTCTGTGCGTGCGAATGTTCGTACAACACAGGCTGCGACTGAAAGCATTGATAAGGCTTTGAATGTGGCGTTTAAGGCCGGTGCCATCACAGGTATGCTTGTGGTTGGTCTGGGCCTTTTGGGCGTTGCAGGCTACTACGCGTATTTGCAATATGACCTCGGTCTTGCTGAGGCGGAAGGTCAGGAGCGTCTGGCCATCTTGCGTCAGATCCTCGAAGGTCTTGTTGCTCTCGGCTTCGGTGCATCACTGATTTCTATCTTTGCCCGTTTGGGTGGCGGTATCTTCACCAAGGGTGCGGATGTCGGTGCCGATCTTGTCGGTAAGGTGGAAGCGGGAATTCCTGAAGATGATCCACGTAACGCTGCCGTGATTGCAGACAACGTTGGTGACAATGTCGGTGACTGTGCCGGTATGGCCGCTGACCTTTTCGAAACCTATGCCGTGACAGTTGTTGCGACGATGCTGATCGCGTTCAGCACGTTTGCTGCTTCTTCTGTAGAGAGCATGATGATGCTTCCGTTGCTTGTTGGTGCCGTGTGTATTATCGGTTCCGTAGCGGGTACGTTCTACGTCAAGCTTGGCAAAAACGACGAAAACATCATGCGCGCGCTTTATAAAGGGTTTTTCGCCAGTGCGATTTTCTCGGCGCTTTTGATTGCGGCGATGTTTGCCAATATCGGTATTGATGAAGTGTTGCTCTTGTCCAATGGCGGTTCAATCACCTTGGTTGAGTTGTATATGTGTATTTTGACCGGTCTGGCCGTAACAGGCTTGATTGTCTGGATTACAGAATACTACACATCCACAGAGTACCGTCCTGTAAAGGTCATCGCACAATCTTCTGAAACAGGTCATGGAACCAACGTGATCCAAGGTTTGGCGATTTCTCTCGAGGCAACGGCATTGCCTGTGCTGGTGATTTGTGGAGGTATTTACATCTCTTATGATCTGGCCGGTCTTTACGGTATCGCTATGGCTGCGACATCCATGTTGTCTCTGGCAGGTATGGTTGTGGCTCTGGATGCTTACGGTCCCGTTACGGATAACGCAGGTGGTATTGCCGAGATGGCTGACCTTCCCGAAGGTGTTCGTAATACAACCGACGCACTGGATGCCGTTGGTAACACTACCAAAGCTGTAACCAAGGGGTATGCGATCGGTTCTGCCGGTTTGGCTGCTCTTGTGTTATTTGCCGGGTATACAGAGGAAATCAAACACTACTTACCTGAATATGCGGATATCAAATTCCCGCTGCAGGACCCATATGTAGTGATTGGTCTTTTCCTAGGTGGTTTGTTGCCATATCTGTTCAGTGCGATGTCTATGACGGCTGTCGGCCGCGCGGCGTCTGCCGTTGTGGTTGAAGTCCGTCGTCAGTTCAAAGACATTCCGGGCATCATGGAAGGGAAGGCCAAACCTGAATACGGTAAGGCTGTTGATATTCTGACCAAGGCTGCAATCGGTGAGATGGTTCTTCCGTCGTTGTTGCCTGTTTTGGCACCTCCTGTCCTGTTCATCGTCGTTTTCAAGCTGACAGGTGACATGGTTCCGGCCTTCCAGGCATTGGGTGCTATGCTGCTCGGTACGATCGTGACGGGCCTCTTTGTGGCTATTTCCATGACTGCCGGTGGCGGTGCGTGGGATAACGCGAAGAAGTACATCGAAGACGGTAATCATGGCGGCAAGGGCTCTGATGCTCATAAAGCTGCTGTAACAGGTGACACTGTCGGCGACCCGTACAAAGATACGGCCGGTCCTGCAGTGAACCCGTTGATCAAGATTGCCAACATCGTGGCGATCCTGTTGGTGGCTATCGTAGCGAAGTTTGCCGAAGTCGGCGCCTAAGCGAGATCAACTCACGAAAAAGCCCCGCAATGCGGGGCTTTTTTGATTCCGGGTGCGGTCCGCGTATTAAATACCGCCGCCGCCCGTTGTTGCAGATGATTGGTTTGTATTCGGGTTGAATTTACCCAGATTACCGAGAAACTGCTGCATTACGGTGACTTCGTTACCGCGGGTCTCTGTCTGGTCCTTGGCGATAGGAACGTTCATGCGTTCGCGGTCGACATCCTGAACCGTTTGTACAAAGCCTTCATCGTTGAATGCAACCAGCACAATACGTTCTTTTTTGACTTCAGGGTCAAGAATGCCGCGCTTTTCCATTTCTTGTCCGATATAATACCAGACGTCGGGGTCAAACGTGGATTGTGTTGTCGGTGATCCGATTGTGCGCAACACGTCGGAACGTGTGCTTTCATTCACTTTGATTTCCGCGAGTTGATAGTCCTCGATCAGGTTTCCGCGCTGCGCAACTGTAGGTGAGCAGGCGGCTGCTGCGAGGCTACAGACCGACAGTGAAATCAACAGGAGTGATTTTGAGGATTGAATCATATATGCAAACTCTTATTTTCTGTTATGCTTTAGTCAAAAGATAATGCGCGGGCAATAAAGTAAAATCAATGTTTGGTCTCTTTAAAAAGAAAAATCCTTATGAACAAGCCGTACACGAAGTCTATGCAGAGGCTTTGGAGAACACACGTAAAAAGGAATTTTACACCGAATACGGTGTTCCCGATACGTTTGACGGGCGGTTTGATCTTCTGTTGTTACACATATTCATGATCCTGAACCGTATGCTGAAGGACAGCCCTGTGAATGCAGAGAGTTTCAATCAGGCGTTGTTTGATGAAACCTTCAAGGATATGGATCAGACGTTGCGTGAAATGGGTATAGGCGATATGGGTGTACCCAAGCATATGCGCAAGATGATGAAAGCATTTAATGGCCGCATGCATGGCTATCAATATGCGATCAAAGAAAATACACTGTCTTTCGCTTTGAAAAACAACCTGTACGGCACAGCCCCTGAAACCGACCCTGCGGTCATACTGAAGATGGAGCAAAAGGTGCTGGAGATGGAGAAAGTACTCCAAAAGCAGGATGTTAGCGATATTATGAGCGGAAAAATAAACTTCGAGTAATTCCATGAACGATACACCTATAAATGTTGTAGAGACCGAATGGTCTCACTTTTGGTCTGTTGGCGAGCTCAAAGAGGGCCAAAAGACTTTGAAAATTTCTCCTAATGAGGCCGAGAGCGCACGACTGGCTCAAAGGCTGGGGCTGCTTTCTCTTGATAAGCTGGAGGCTGAAATTACAATCAGCCACGGTGCAGGCGAGGTCAGGTACAATGTCGCGGGCCGCTTTAGCGCCGATGTGACCCAGAAATGCGTTGTGACGCTGGACCCCGTGCAAAGCCATTTGGAAGACGAGTTCGAGGCATGGTATGCGGATTCGGATGCGGCTATTCCTTTGGCCAAGGCCCGTCATGAAAAGCTGAATGAAAAAGGGCATGGCGAGTTGCCTATTCTGGAGGAGCGGGACGATCCCGAGCCACTCGTTGACGGTAAAATTGATCTTGGTGAGCTGGTTACACAATATCTGGCGCTGTCCATTAACCCGTATCCGCATGCTGAAGGCGCGGAAGAGGTTATGAAAGCACAGGAAAAAGAAGCCAAAGAGGATGCCGAGGTGAAAAACCCGTTTGCGGCCCTGAAAGACTGGAAAGATAAGATGATGCGCGGCGAAGACCCTTAGGGCGTATATTCGAAGAAATATCTTGCCTTTATCGGTCAAATTCGTTACATCAACACCTCAATTAAGAATAAAGGAATATTGTTATGGCTGTTCCAAAGCGTAAAACAACAAAATCCAAGCGCAATATGCGCCGTGCACATGATCGTTTAAGCACAGAGAACTGGATTGAAGACTCACATACTGGCGAGCCTAAGCGTCGTCATCACATCGACCTGAAAACAGGTATGTATAAAGGCAAACAAGTTATTGAGGAACGCGACTAAACGCTTTCTTCATAACATGATATCCTTTCCCGAAAGCCCTTTACACGAGGGCTTTTATTTTGGATAAAACCTGTAAGAACAATTCAAGGGACGGATTTTGGCGGATTCAAAGACAATAGCGATAGACGCAATGGGCGGGGACCACGGGCCGGAGAGCACGATTCCCGGTGCGGCGCTGTGCCTGAAAGACCACCCGAAGCTAAAATTCATGATTTATGGTGATGAAGCGCGGATTAACCCGCTTTTGAATAAACATCCCGATTTGAAAAAAGTTTCGATTGTTCACCACACAGAAAAACAAATTCGTAGTGATGAGAAGCCTTCGGCAGCATTGCGTGCCAGTAAGGGCAGTTCCATGCGTATGGCGATTGAAGCGGTTCAAGAAGGGCATGCAGATGCTATTGTTTCCGCAGGTAATACAGGCGCGCTGATGGCTTTGGCCAAGATGGTGTTAAAATCATCGGCCGATATTCGTCGTCCGGCGATTGCCAGTATCTTCCCCACGCTTCGCGGCAGGGCAATTATGCTCGATCTGGGCGCTAATGTGCTGGTGGATGCGGAAAACCTCGTACAGTTTGCTGTTTTGGGCTCTGTCTTTGCCAAAGTGCATTTTGATGTGGCCGTGCCGACTGTTGGTTTGCTGAATGTCGGTTCTGAAGAGATGAAAGGGCCGGATCATGTGCGCGCTGCTGCGGCGATTCTGTCTGAAGTTGATTTTCCGGGGCATTACAGCGGTTTTGTTGAAGGTGACGATATTACCAAGGGTACTGTCGATGTTATTGTCAGTGACGGTTATGCTGGGAATATCGCACTTAAGACCGCTGAAGGTGTGGGGTCATTGACCGGCAAGATGTTCAAAAAATATATGACCAGTGATCCGTTAGCGATTCTGGGGAGTTTGCTGGCCTTTTTCGCGCTGAAGCGCTTTAAAAACTACGTCGATCCGCGTCGTTACAATGGCGGAGTGTTTCTGGGGCTTAATGGCTTGTGTGTGAAAAGTCATGGCGGGTGTGATGCGGTTGCGTTTTCATCGGCTATGAAATTGGCTGCAAATTTGGCCGAACATGCCTATATCGAAACTGTCGCGCGTGATATAAATCATCTAATGGAACAAGAAGAATCTTTCCTGTCTTAAACAATTATGCCCATCAAATCTGTACTTAAAGCCACCGGTGCTTACCTGCCTGAAAAAGTTTTGACAAATGCCGACCTCGAAAAGATGGTCGACACGTCCGATGAATGGATACAGCAGCGCAGCGGTATTAAAACGCGCCATGTTGCGGCTGAGGAGCAAACAACGGCCGATCTCGCGATTGAGGCGGCGAAACAAGCGTTGGAACGTTCGGGCCTAAGTCCTGATTACATTGATGGCGTTATTGTTGCGACCACTACGCCTGACCAGACTTTTCCTTCTGTAGCTGTAAAGGTACAAGCCGCGCTGGGTATTCCGGCGGGACTGGCGTTTGATGTGCAGGCGGTATGTACAGGCTTTGTTTATGCCTTGAGTGTTGCAGATAATTTCATCAAGACCGGACAAGCGAAGAATATCATCGTTGTCGGTGCGGAAAAGATGTCCTCGATCATTGACTGGGATGATCGCACCACATGCGTTTTATTTGCCGACGGTGCCGGTGCGGTTGTACTGAGTGGTAATGAAGCCGAAGATTCGGTTAGTGCACAAGGCATTCATTCGACCCACCTCTATGCCAAGGGCGAATTGAGAGACTTGCTTTACA
The DNA here is from genome assembly GCA_016764775.1 of Alphaproteobacteria bacterium. Classification (GTDB taxonomy): domain Bacteria; phylum Pseudomonadota; class Alphaproteobacteria; order Micavibrionales; family Micavibrionaceae; genus TMED27. The sequence continues at coordinate 44,775 of JAESRE010000001.1, read as the reverse complement.
CAGACGGTGGACCGTCGAGCACGGGGCAATCAGGACATATCGTGATGCATGGTCGCGAAGTGTTCAAATATGCGGTGACTTTCATGGCCGATGCGGTGAATGACGCCTTGGCCGAGAATAACGTCTCGGCGGAGGATATTGACTGGCTGGTGCCACATCAGGCGAATATCCGTATTATCGAGGCAACAGCGAAGAAGCTGAATATGAGCATGGACAAGGTGGTGGTCACGGTTGACCATCATGGAAATACGTCCGCGGCGTCTATTCCTCTGGCCCTGAACGAAGCGGTTGAGGACGGGCGCGTCAAAGAGGGTGATTTATTGTTGCTGGAAGCGATGGGCGGTGGTTTGACCTGGGGGTCCGCTCTGGTCCGTTTTTAGGTTTGCGAACAAATCCTTCGGATTTGCTTCGCGGGCGGCGGCCTTACTTGGGGCTCTGCACTGGTACGTTTCTAGGGCCTTTCAAAGCATATCAGCCTCTTAAAACTTTCCCCTATACCCTTGAAGATGAATCATTTTTTGGGGTTAACTTCATCCAATAGATTGACGGCCTGAGTTAAGCCCGTTACTGTTAATATATATCCGACAGAAAAGGGAGGTGCTCCAATGGAAAATACCACCATCACACGGGCCGATCTGGCCGAAGCCGTTTATGAAGAGGTAGGTTTGTCTCGTAACGAATCCGCAGAGCTGGTCGAGGCCGTTCTGGATGAAATCTCGGACACTCTGGTGAAGGGTGAGAATGTTAAAATTTCCTCATTCGGCAGCTTCTCCGTACGTGAAAAAGGCGAGCGTATCGGTCGTAACCCCAAAACAGGTGTAGAAGTACCGATTTTGCCGCGCAAAGTTCTGGTTTTCCGTGCATCCCATGTGTTGAAAGACCGCATTAATGCCGAAAACGCAGAATAAGGGAACTAAACAATGAGTGAACAAAACTATTCCTCTGCAAAAGAAATTGAACAGGAAGGCAGCAGTGCGCAGTCAACAGGGCCTTTGACAAAGAAACCTGTAGAGAAGCAGGCTGCGCAAGCACCGAAAGTGTCGGGGCGTAAATCACGCAAATCCGCATCCGCTTTCCGCACAATCAGCGAAGTGGCTGACATTCTGGATGTCCAACAGCATGTGCTGCGTTTCTGGGAAACCAAGTTTTCACAAATCCGTCCGCTAAAGCGTGGCGGCGGGCGTCGTTATTATCGCCCTGAAGATCTCGAGCTATTGAAGAAGATTCATCACCTGCTTTACACCGAAGGCTACACGATTAAAGGCGTGCAAAAGCTGCTTCGTGAAAAGGGTAAGGCACAGCTTCTGCAGGAAACACCTGCGGCTGCTCCCCAGAACAACAACGAGCCAAGTGTTAAGGCGAGTGTTAAGGGGTCCGTTGCCGGCGGCATGTCCTGCCCGGAACGAAAAGCCCTGAAAGCTATGGTTGGTGAATTGCGTGCATTGCGCGAGATCATCACTGGCGAATAAAGCCGCCCAACATTTGCTTTAAGCATTTGCTTTTTTGAGCCTAATCTTTTACACACATTGCTAGTCGGAACGTGGCGCAGCCTGGTAGCGCACTTGCATGGGGTGCAAGGGGTCGGAGGTTCAAATCCTCTCGTTCCGACCATTTATATCAAGGGGTTAGCGGGTTTTCTTGTTTTGATTTTTGTGAAAAAACTGCGCCGTGTGCCATGTAGTATGCCATTAGATTTCTAGATACGGTTTTCTCAAAAAAACGCCATGCAAGATAATACAGCATTTTTAAATTTCATCATCGAAAAATCAAATCCATATATTTCTTCATTAGGAGGACAAGCTGGATACCAAGAGTTCAGAAAGAAAAATGCTGAATACGATTCAGAGTTTTCAAGTTTAGAGGAAATGGTTGCTTCATATATTCAGGGCATCGAAGATGATGAACCAGAAGCACAATTCTTCTCTAGAGTTTTACTCTTAATGTACTCACACTACGAAAAAAGAGGCGCATCCCCCCAGATTCTTAAAGATTGGGTTCTCGAAAAACTAGAAAGAATTGGAGATACCGATCAAAGTGCAGATGATATTTTGCGCTTAAAGATGGGCAAAGGGATTAGTAAAACCAAGCCATTACATAATAGGCTTATGTGCGTTTGTTTTGTTGAGTTAAAAACCAGAGAAGGTCTAAGCAAGACAGAAGCCATTAATTGTGCGTCTAATGAACTGAAAATCTCAGATAGAAACTTATATCGCTTTTGTGAAGGCATAAATATATCATCGGAAGTATCGAATGATACTCTTGTGTTTTTTAGAGATAACGATGTCTCTGACGATTATTTTGCCTACTGAAATTAAATAAGCGTATTTGCCGTCAGTGACCAACAGCCGAGAAATTTGATGTGATGATATGCAGTGAAACGAACTGCATAGGAGATCATCATGTCGCTGGAACACCAGTCCTCAAAAAACAACTTATTTTTAACTCCAACACTAGAAAATTTTGACAGCTTACCTGACGCGGCACACGTGCGTCAGCCAGTTGTTGAGGCTCTGTATGCCTGCTCAAGCGCAACTTTATGGCGCTATGTGAAAGCTGGGACTATTCCAGAGCCAAAACGCTTTGGTGGGCGCATAACTGCGTGGAATGTTGGACAGCTTCGCAATTCTTTAACGGGAGCGGAGTAATGGCGTTTGAGTGGATAGCAAAAGTTGCAAAGTTCAAAACTGGTTCCCCAGCGCAGAAAGCTGTTTTATTCGCGCTTGCTAATTACGCTGATGAAGATGGTCGATGTTATCCAAGCATAAAGAAGATTGGTGAAATTACAGAGCAATCAGAAAGTACAATCAAACGCGCTTTATGTGATTTGGTTGAAGGTGATTTTATCGAAAAACTTCATCGAAAGAGACGTAAAGACGGAACATTGTCCGTTTACGAGTATCAAATTTTAACTACAGGTCAATCTGACCAAAGTTTAAATCGACCTAAGGTCAAAATGACACCTAAGCCAGATGTCAAAATGCACTCGCAAGAACCTGTCATTCCTGAACCTATTAAAACCACCCCTTCGGGGTGTCAAAAGCCCTCGCGTAAAACTTCAAAAAAACCACATCGGTTGCCTAGTGATTGGGTTTGTTCACTCGATTTAGGAAATTGGGCAATGGAAAACGGACTGACACGCGAGGAGGTCGTGTCAAATATCGACCAGTTCAAAGATCATTACACGGCGGCTACTGGCAAAGGCTCTACGGCACTTGATTGGGATGCAAAGTTTAGGACTTGGGTTAGGAACGAAGTGAAATGGAAAAAATAGATTTCAAACAGCATGTTGCTAAAAAGACCAAGTCGCAATTACAGAAGTTTCAGCAATTTGATGGCTCGTGGAATGAGTATTTGGATTACCTTCAAGATAATGGGGGCAATGTAAGTAAGCATTTAGAACGCGATTTCTCCGGTGAGTGGAGTTTAAAAGAAGGATACAACCCGCCATGGACGCTCAAGGATTTTACCTAGATGTTAGAAAAACAACCTGAAAATACAGGGAGAAAGCAGGACGGGACGTTCAAGAAAGGTGTTTCAGGTAATCCTTCTGGGAAACCTCGTGGGACTCGCCACAAAGCCACACAGGCCGCTTTAAACCTTTTGGAAGGAGAAAGTGAGGCCATTACACGAAAAGCTGTCGAGTTAGCATTAGAAGGCGATGTAACCGCATTACGCCTTTGTCTTGAACGCATTATGCCTGCTTTAAAGGCTGTATCGCCAAAAATGGAAATTTCTTCTTCATCAAATACCCTGACAGGGCAAGCACAAGATTTCATCGCCGCCGCCGCTAACGGCGATATTTCCGCCGACACCGCAACACAAATGATCTCTGCATTAGCGAATGTGGCGCGGATCGAAGAATTTGAAAATATCAAACACCGGCTGGAATCGCTGGAAAGAGCCATGAAAGGACAATCGCAATGAGAGCAATCAAAGAAGCAACCTATAAAAATATGTCAGTTGAACAGCGTGTAATTGCATCTATGGAGGCTATCGCCAGAGGTGATAAAAATGAGAAATCACGACTTGAGCAGACCTGTCCTAAGTTTCATTACACTATGACTGATTATCGTTATTGCGGCAAAATTAACGCTTTGCGTGATATGGCTTTGGCAGTTGAGCATGACATACGCGGTTGCATACTTGCTTTCTTCGATACCGCACTTTTTTATGAACGCGAACCTCGTCTTACCAGCTTTAAATCTCTTATCATGAGAATGGAATTGTTACCGGAACATGCAGAGGACATTCTGGGCATAAGAAAAGCATGGCACGATTTCCTTCGAGCAGAAGGTATTGATTCTGCTGTGGCGGAAATCGTTTTTGCTGATATGCGCGATCATATAACGGCGCAGTTTATCCGAATTGCAGAAAGACTTGATTTAGAGCCTCACCCATACACCACACAATTATTTAGTAAGCGGTTCAGGGATTATTACGATGATGTTTAAGCCTCTATTTTTGTTTTGAGCCAACTACAACAATGAAACCCAGAATGGTAAAGATCAAAAACCACCACGGATGCAATGTAAAAACAAACGCTAAAACGATATTTCCGAATAAAGTAAACGGGACACCTGTTACCAACGCAAAACGTGCCATTGGATTCCAGAATATCGGTGGGTGATCTGTTTTTGGCTTCAAAATATAAGATTGATAAACCCAGCCCGATAAGAGAATCAGAGCCGCTTGCAATGCAAAAAGTATCCAAATCATTGACCTGCCCCTACTGGTTCAATCTTGAAATAGCCCGATTGCTCAGAGACGCTAGCGTTAATTGCATCGCCAGCCATGCCCCAAGCAGAACCAGAGACCAGCGCACCGCCACGCGGTGTTACTTGGAAACTATAGGTTTCACCTGCCTTGGCATTGAAGTTGACGACAAACTGTCCAAAAGCCGTTGGAGTTGAAACTGAAAGCGTGTTTTGCCCTTTTGAGACATCATGCACAACACTTCCGCCACGCCCTAGACTGGCAATCTTTGAGCCATTGGATCGAACATCTACCGCCGCCGCCAAATACAGCAGACTGTTGTCACGCTCAACCACGATCCGTGCCTTGTCCGTAGGAATGGGTTCATTCAGTTGTGATAGATTTACTGCGCCTGTTGTGCCGCAGGCAGTTAACAAGAGAACCGCAAATAATGTTAAAGTATGTTTCATCTTTCATCTCCCTTTTGTTACGGAAACGGCTCTGAGATTTCTCTCTAGAGCCGGGGAGTTTAGAACCATCCTGTGAATGGCGCGGCGTATTCACGCTAGGCGCTATTGTATTCCGTCCGCCTCCCCGACATAGGTCGAGAAGGCATCGCAATTACGGCTCGATGCTGATAGCCGCACAGGTGGGGTTCTAAAGCCCCAGTTGGTAAAATTACCAACCACCTTGATTAGTAGGCGTTTATGGATGAAAATTCAATCGAGAAAACAAAGCAATAACAGGTATTAAGGTGTATTGAATGGCGTTGCCTGACATTAATTTTGAGAAAATTCGACTTCACAAAGGCTCACAAGACAAGGCTTTTGAAGAACTTTGCTGTCAATTAGCCTCTTTAGAGGAAATCGCAGAAAAAGAAGTCTTTTATCGAAAAGGTGCTGGTAGAGATGCTGGAGTTGAGTGTTTTGTGAGGCTATCTGATAAAAGTGAGATTGGCTGGCAAGTTAAATACTCTTTTCAATTTGATCGAAACCTAGAAAAAAGCCTAAACAAGTCAATCGAAGCGGCATTAAACAAGCATCCTCAATTAGAAAAATATGTCGTTTGCTTACCTTTTGATTTTAGCGATGCGCGAGGTAAAAAAGATACGCCTTTGCAGTTGTGGGAAAATTGGAAGCAACACTGGCAAAGCGAAGCCTCAAACGCTGGTAGAGCGCTTGAGATACAATTATGGGGAGAAAGCGAAATTAAAGAGCGGTTAGGCCGCGACAATCCTTTATATACAGGCAGGATCACATATTGGTTCGATGTCGAAAACTTTGATACTGATTGGTTCAGAAAACATCACGAAAAGGCTTTTGCAGACCTTGGTAAAAGATATACGCCAGAAACTAGCGTTGATTTGCCACTACGCAGAAATCTAAGGGCTCTTGGTAGAGATCAATTTTTCAATGACCAGATTAAAATATACATAAAAGATATTGAGGGCAGTCTTTACAGAGCAATATCATCAATAGATAGATTGGCAGAAAAATCTGCGGTTGAAACACCATCGGATGATTTAAAAAGAGACGTTGAAAACCTTTTAAATCGCATGAAAGGCATACCTGTTGCTCCTAATCAAGATTTCCCATTAGCAGAATATAAAAATTTGGGACATGAGGCTTATCAACAAGCCAGATCGATGTTTTCATGGTCTCACCGACAAACCCCAAAAAAAGATGAAAAAGACACATTAGACGTCTCAAGTAGTGCAAGGCACTACACTGGGGAGTTAATGAGCAAACTGGATGATTTCCATGACGAGTTATATGAAGATCATTGGAGATTAATAAATTCAAATAAATTGTTGGTTTTTGGCCAAGGAGGACAAGGCAAATCACATCTTCTTGCCGACTCAGCAAACTACTTGTTGGAAAAAGATTGCCCTTCAATACTTTTGTTAGGCAGTAAATTTAACGATGGAGACTTATGGACGCAAATCCTTCAAGAATTAGACTTACCAAATCATTACCGAGCAAAAGATTTTTTAGGTGCATTAGATGCTTCCGCACAAGCACTTAATTCGAGAGCCATAATTCATGTGGATGCGTTAAACGAACGGAATGGTCTTAGCATTTGGCCTCACCGGTTATCGGGTTTTTTAAAAGAAATAGAAGAATTTCCTTATGTAGCAGTAGTGCTTTCATGCAGAACAACTTATTTAAAATCAATTATCCCTGATAATTTAGATGCAGAGACTCTTCCAAGAATTGAACATTCGGGCTTTTCAAGCAATGAGGCGCGTTTTTACCTCTCAAAACGAGGTTTTATACTGCCCGGTTCACCAAATCTAATGCCCGAGTTTACTAATCCTTTGTTTCTTAAAACATGCTGTGATGCTCTTGAGAAAAACGGAGAAAAGAGATTTCCAAAGGGGTTAAATGGCGTAACAAAAGTTTTTGATTTTTATAATAGCGCCGTTGTAAATGCTCTTAACGAACGGATGAAGTTAGAGCCTAAACGTCGTTATGTAGAGCGTGCAATAGAAGCGCTCATCAATGAATATGAAGAGAAAGGCGTCGGCTACATACCGTTAATAGATGCCTTTGAAATTATCGATAAAATCTACGCATCAAAAGATAGAGACACTGATATTATTGCCCAACTCGAAAGTGAAGGCCTTTTAAGTATTGAAATCATCTCGGATGAAAAAGGTGAAGATACAGAATTTGTTCGATTTACATTCGATAGACTAAGTGATTTGGCAATTTCTTCTAAGTTACTAAATGATTTTTTAAACACAGAAGATGTTATCGCTTCTTTTGCAGAAAATACTCCTCTCCATAACTTCATATGCTCTGATGACTCTTATTGGAAGGGCGGCGTAATTGAAGCAATGTCTGTTCAATTACCAGAAATATGCGGACACGAATTAATTGATGCTGTGCCCAAAAATGACAGGTCATACGCATTAGTGGATGGTTTTCATGAAAGTCTACTTTTGAGGCAACAAAGTTGTTTTTCCGAACGAACTCTGCACATTGCTCAAAAAACAACCCAACCTTTTACCTTTCAGCTAATTCTCATCTCTATTGCAACCGAGCCGGACAACGCTTTTAACGCTGACTACTTGCATAAATTATTGATTGAGGTGCCAATGCCTGAAAGGGACAAGGTCTGGTCTGCTATTATTGCCAAACATGGGGAAACCACAAACTCATCTGTGGAAACTTTAATATCTTGGTCTCTTGAAAATGGTATGGAGGTCTTAGATCAGGAACAGGCAAGATTATGTGCGATAACTTTAAGTTGGTTCTTGAGTACAACCAATCGTGTTATCAGGGATCGTTCTACTAAGGCACTTACAGTAATCTTATCTTCTCGGGTTGAAATTGCCCTAGAATTAATTCAAAGTTTTATTAATGTTGATGATCAATATGTTGTGGATCGTGTATTAGCCGCTATATATGGTGCTGTTCTTAAAGGCACTTTTACTGATAGTGAATTGTCTGAAATAAATAACAGTATTTACAAAACATTTTTTGAAAATGGTAATCCCCCCGTGAACGCCCTGATAAGGGATCACGCCAACGGAATAATTGAGTATGCTAAACATCGAGATTGTTTAGCTGAAAATATCCAAATTGCGAAATGTAGACCACCATACACAAGTCCTTGGCCGATAGAGCATGTTCCTGATGAACTGATTGATAGTTATAAAGAAGATTATAATGGGAGACTATTCGGTGACAGTATTGTTTCGTCATGTGTAAATGATGGAGATTTTGCAAGATATATTATGGATCATGAGGTTCGGAAGTGGAGTCCGGCTCTTAGAGGTGAAGATTTCCCATCAGATGAAGACATTTATAATGATTGGCATAGTGAGTTTAGAAAAAACGCCAGTAAAAATTCGCTAGAAGCATATGAAGCACTAATCAAGGCTCAAGATAAAACTTCTGGACAAGGGCCATATGCTGAAACACCAGAAATGGAAGTCTATAAAAAGGCTCAAGATAATTTTAAAGCCGCTATTGGTGATGATGCTTGGGAAGATTATAGGGTTAGAGGTAAAACTGGTAGAAGAACAGGTCAATTTCATTCTTTATCAAGAAAAGCAAGTTTTGATCATGGTTGGGCAAGAAGATGGGTTTGCAAAAGAGCCCATGACTTAGGCTGGTCAGACGAGTTGCATGGAGATTTTGATAAATCTGATAGTGTTAGCCGAGACCGCATGGGGCATCATACAGAACGTATAGGCAAGAAGTATCAATGGCTAGCCTTGTATGAGTTGATTGCACGTATGTCAGATAATTTGGCATATATTTCTGATGGGTATGACGACGATCCTGAGACCTATGAAGGAACATGGCAAACAGGTCTCAGAGACATTGATCCATCATTATCGATGACAAAAACAAAAGTAGGTGTCTGGGATGAATTTTCAGATTCAAGTTGGTGGATACCTTATGTCCCAAATCTCACACCAGCAACGCCGCTTGAAAGACTTTATTGGAGAGATTCCAAAGATGATATTATCTGTGACGCAAGTTTAATTGACCTAAAAGATAGTTCGGAAGAAGAGTGGCTGAACTTATCAACGAGCTGTATTTGGACGCAATACAAATCTGAAAAAGGCGATGAGAACCTTGAGAAAAGAATTTTCCTAAGTGTTAATTGTATTGTTGTTGAAAAACATAATTTTCAAGAAGCCATTGATTGTTTGACTAAAACTTCTGGTTTTGACTCATCCTCTTTACCCAACATCCAGTTTTCAAGCAGTTCAAATTATATTGGAGAATACTGCTGGCATCCTGCTTTTGATCGTTTTCATAGTGATATTTGCACAGATCATTATAAAATTTCAGTACCCGTAGGTGCAACAACAGCATCCTATTTATGTGAAAGGGGAGGTTATGATTACTCAATAGAGGATAGTGTTAATGTTAACCTGCCTGCGCCTTGGATAGTTCGATCAGGTAACTTAATTCAAAAAAGCGGTGAGCACTTAACCTACGTTAGTAAAGATGGGCAATTACAATTTTTTGACCCCTCAGAAGTGGAAGATGGGAATCGTGCATCTTTAATAAAAAAAGAAACTTTTTTAAAAATTCTAGAGCAAGAAGGCTTAGAGGCAATTTGGGTGATAAATGCGTCAAAAGAAATCTTTGGTGGTAAGCAAATGAGATTGGATTTTGGTGGTAGATTTGACCTGACAGGCGTTTTTTACATTCAAGATGGTCAGTTTGAAGGTCAGTTTCATGAAAATTGGGATTTACCAAGCAAAGGGCAACTTACGAGTATGCTTGGCGAAGAGCCCCCAGAAGGTTCTCCTGTTAGGGAAGAGGTTGAAAAAAACGATATGGAAAAGCCGCAAGTTGACCCAGCTATTTATGAAGCATTTCTCAATGAGTTAGAGGCTAAAGAATAGGGATACGCTCCAAATAGGTTCCCAATTTCTCAAATGCTTCTTTTTGAGCCTTTTTTAGTTCTGAACGTTGGTATGTCTGCATGATCGGGTCATCAACCGTCTGATTAAGACATTTCTGAATGATATGCGGAAAAACACCTAATTCCTGCATTGTTGTTGCGGCAGTTCTGCGTAAGTCATGAACCGTCCAATGCCCACCCGATAAAATTAAGGTATTATGATCTTTTGTTCGTCCATTGATGGGTGTTTCTTGCTGGCGATCTGTCACCTGTTTTGAGATTGTTCTACGGTTTATGTGGCTTTCACCATCACGGCTGGGAAAAATCCAAGTCTCGGATGTTCGGCCTTCATGGAGGCGCTTGAATTTGTTCAGGGCAAAATCTGACAGATAGACCGTGTGTGCTGTCTTATTTTTGGCGTCATAGGATGGAATTTTGAATGTCTGCTTCTCAAAATTAACATTCTTCCATTGGGCTTTTGAAAGTTCAGAAACGCGACATCCGGTAGAAAGTATAATCCATAGTGCGTCTTGATATTTTTCGAGCAAACCACTTTTGGGCAGGGCTTGAGCAAATGCTTTTCTCTCCTCTTTGTTCAAAAAGCGTTCTCTGGCCTCTTCTTTTCCGCCCACACGATCTTTTCTCATTCGCGCTGTTGGGTCTTTTTCAAGATATTCTTCATCCAGCGTGTAACCAAAAAATTGCCTTAAATCAGACAGCATACGGTTTGCCATGCGATTTGAGCCTCTTTTGAGGGGGCGGTTGAGAATATCTTTAACATCGTCTCTGATAATTGCGCTAATTGGCTTATTACCGATAAGGGGAAACACATCTTTTGCAAAAGTTCTTTCTATCTCTGCTCCACCGTCTTTGCGGTTTTTTAGTTCGGCTTGCTTCCATTCGTAAAAAACGGCTTCAACAGTGTTTCTTTCTAGGGTTTTTCTTTGGCGATGCAGTTTTTCTTCTGTTTGGCGTTGCTTTTCGGTTTCAATTATTGGGTCAAGCTGTTGTTCTAGTAATGCTCTGTTTTGAGATGCTATTTTACGTGCATCTGCGCGGGAAATGTCAGGGTAACGACCAATGCTTGTATTTCTTCTTTTTCCGGTGACGGGGGAGGTGTATCTAAACAGCCATTCTTTGGCTTTATATTGCCGCACATTAAGATACAGGTTGCCACCATCACTGATCGTGTAGTCTTTTTCTTGGTAAGGCGCGTTCTTAACGTCCAGTTCGGTTAATTTGTGAAGTCGTGCTGATCTCATGATTTATTCCTTGCAGTATGCCACTCAGTATGCCATTTAACTTGCGATTTAGTATGATGCAATGATAGTGTATGAGAGTTTGATGTCAAGAAAACTGTTGAAAATCAACGTTTTTGATATGAGGTGAGTTTTTATGATATTCTAATTCCACTTTATGGGGTGCAAGGGGTCGGAGGTTCAAATCCTCTCGTTCCGACCATTTCTCCTCAAAAAATTATCTTTAGAAACCTGTCGTTAGCACGATGAAGTTGAAGCTCCTGTTTTAATAAATATTCGCGGAGCGAATAGGGTTCAAATCCTCTCGTTCCAACCATTTTGCTCAAGAAGCCTGTCTTTAGAAGTTTGCGATTGGCCGGATTGAAGTAACCCTCCGTGTTTTGGTAGACCTGAAGAACGCTTCGCGTTGTTTCGTTGTTCATATTTTCATTGTTTAACGCGTCTGAAATTTAAAAATGAACTGAATAGAGGCTAAGGCGTTGAATAAACGTAGGTTTTAAATGGAGACTTTTTTAGAAACATTTGGTGAAGCCGCGACGACAACCCTAGGTCTGTTTTGGATGGCCTTCTGGGCCTTTGGTCTGGGGTACCTTATCAGCTCCATGATACAGGTCTTTGTTACGCGGGAACGTATGAAACAAAGCATGGGGGAAGCGGGGCCCAAGAGTGTTGCTTTGGGAACATTCTTCGGTTTTATCTCCAGTTCGTGCAGTTTTGCAGCCTTATCCACCACACGTTCGTTGTTCTCAAAAGGAGCGGGCCTCGTGCCGTCTTTGGCGTTCCTGCTTGCGTCAACAAATCTCGTGATTGAGCTCGGTATTATTATTGCCGTGTTTTTATCGTGGCAGTTTGTTGTCGGTGAATATGTAGGAGGGCTGCTTTTAATTCTTGCCATGTGGGTTGTTGTGAAGCTCACATTACCGAAAGATTTGGAGAAAAGTGCGCGAGAAAACGCCCGTAAGGAGGAGGGACATCAGGAAGAAAAGGATGTACCGGACTGGAAAAAACTCATTCTTTCCAGAGAGGGCTGGCAGAAAGTTGCGCATCGCTATGTGATGGAATGGCAGATGGTCTGGAAGGACGTCACCATTGGTTTTACTGTAGCGGGTATCATTGCGGCTTTTGTCCCGAAAAGTTTTTTTCAGGCGCTTTTCGTAGGTTCTGATACGAGTGATCCTGCTTTTTTGCAGGTGCTTTTGCAAACCATCATCGGGCCGGTGGCGGCGTTCTTTACCTTTATCGGCTCTATGGGGAATATTCCTCTGGCCGCTGTTCTATTCGGTAATGGTGTGGCCTTCGCCGGTATTATGGCCTTTATCTTCAGCGACCTTGTCGTCTTTCCCGTACTGCGTATACAAGCCAAATACTATGGATGGAAAATGGCCGCCTATATAATGGCTGTTTTCCTGTCTGTTCTGATTGCCGTCAGCATATTCATGCATTACGGGTTTTCCGCTCTCGGGATGCTTCCGGACCCTTCATCTGCTAAATCTGTTTCCGAGCGTGAGTTTTTCAAGGTCGATTATACGCTTTTTCTGAATGTGCTCTTTGGGCTTGTGAGTCTGGGCTTCGTCGGCTGGTCGTTCAAGAAACATGGCGGACACAGTATGGGCAATGACCGTATAAGCGAGAAAATACTCTTCTGGCTCGCTATGCTTGCGTTTGTGTGGTTAGCGTGCGGGTTGGCATCAAAGTTTCTAATCCAATAATCATACTTTTGTATTTCGCTCATTTCTGTATTGACCTGCCCGTGGCATAAGAGGTCAAATAAATCATGCAAATAGCGTATGTCAGTTCAGATGAAAGCACTCAGCCAGACTTTGTCGCGGATTACGCAAAGTTTTGTTTCCTGTGGTATGACCATCTCGTTTTTATGGATGCTGATCAGGCGATTGATACCATTGTCAAAAAAGAAGGTCTTTCAAGAAAGCATCGTGCGGATTTTACGGACATTGCGTTGCCGTTTGATGCGTTCATAAAACAACAAAAACTTCCCGATTATATTGAAGATAAAGAGGTCGAAGGCAAGTTCAGTGCTTTCGGCAAAAAGCTGCATGATAAGTCTGAAGTTATATATACGGGGTCCCAGTTACCGGGCGGTGAGATATATTCCGACAGAGATGCGCGGAGATTAACCGACCATGGACCGGTAGGCGGGCCACGACTTTGGGGGAATATTGACGAAATCCGTCAGCATCAACAAAAGAAGATAGAAGAAAAGATCGCGTTTAGCGCAGAGCATTACAATCGCCCGTTTCGAAATATACATAGGTGGGCGGTTTTAAATCAGGCGCATGATTGTGAGTTCATCGGGAACACATTCACGCAAGCCGGTATCAAGCTTGTGTTGGATGAGGTTAATGCCCTATCGATGGATCAGGACGGAACACAAAAAGAAAATCTGGATGTTCAGGAAGTCCTGCACCTGAAGGTGCCGTGTTACAAAGAGGTAAGCTGGGACCGTGTGATTGAGTTGAAGAGGACAGGGCGCTTTGGCAAGCTGAAAGATAAAGCAATTTCTCTGTATGGGCTGAGTGGTAAGGATATCGACAAGACTACAAAGGTGCTGAATGAAGAAATTATTGCTTCCAATGATGATATCGTTGCTCACGGAGAGCCTAATGTAAAAAGCGTGTGGGTCAGGGTTATTGCCAGTGTGTCATCTTCTCCGGTTCCATATGCAGGCAATGCTCTGGATATTTTCAGCAGCGTTAGACGCATTCGCGCAGAGCAAGAGCGAGAGCGTAATTTAAGGTGGTATTATACTTTACGGGAGCTGGGTGGCATTAAATTGAAAGTTGCCGACTAGCTGTGAAACCCGGTTATAAAATTCCGAAACTTGCGAAAATATTGACATAATCTTTTTGTTGCCTTATTAAATTTTGCATAAAAATTTTACAGGGAGCTTAAAGTCATGGAGCCGAGACAGGACATATCTCACATACCGCAGGGTATTGACCCTGCCTTGCTGCAACCACGCGGTAACGATACGGCTGACCCCGTGCCGGTAGATTATTCCTGTGCGACGATTGTTGATTCCCTCACCGCATTGAGTAATACGAAATTTTCCGAAGGGCGCAGTGCTGTTGTTATGCCGCGGCAGCTGGAAGGGGATTTTAACGGCTTGGCGCGTCAAATGAGCCGTGATGTGGCGCGTGGGCTGCTGAAAGGGGCGAAGTTTCACAATTCCTGGCTTTTGATTGACGATGTACGGAGCTATGCGGAAAGTTCGGAGGCATTTAAGCCTGAGTTGAAGTCCATACTCGGCGATATGGAGCATTTGCAAGGTATTGGCCGTTCACCCATGTTGAAGGTCTACACGTATGATTATGACGATGACACGGTAGACGAGCCGCATGTTGACCCGTACACACCCAATTACGAAACAGGCCAAGAGTTTCCCGACCGTTATATCAGTGTCTTTAACAGCAAGGTGACCCGTCATGCGTCCCATGAGGATGTAGCATCGGAATACACACCGTTTGGTACAAACATCACGACATACCGATTAAAGCCGGGTACGCAGGCACGACGTTTCAACAATGGTGATATCTGGCGTCAGGCATGTGGTATCCATCCATCGGCAAAGGGCTTTATTCACTGGTCCGGGACGGAGATGGGTGATACGGCCAAGCTTATACTGACAGCCTAATTCTTCACAGGTTTTCACAAGAAATTCTTGCAATTTTTGTTTTTTCATAATACAAAATGGGCGCAGAGGTTCAGTGATGCAGTTAACCGTAAAAACACTTAAGCAAATTCTTGAAGATCTCGACCTGCCGGAAGATGTCAGGGCGCAAGTGCAGGCTGCGCTGGAAGGGCTAGATGACGGCGCTTCGGTTGACCTGAGCAGTTTTTTTACAGGGCAGCTTACCTTGGACCTTTCTGCCGAAATACAAGCTTACATCGACAGTCAACGCGGTGACGATACTGACGGGCAGGGTGAACAGCCCGATCTGCATGGCCGTATGCAGGATGCGGAAGCTTTTGAAGTCAAGGATATGGACGTGATCGATCCTGTGCCTTCTTCGGAAATTACGGATTTGTCCTTACCTGCGCAAATACAGAGCGTTCAAAGCGATTATACGCAAGAAGAGCGCCAAAGTGATCAGGATGACGACCAGACGGCTTTATATACGATGCAAAACAGCGTCATAGATGTTGAGCCTGACCCGCTAAACGACTCCTTGGAATTTGAATTCAGAACAGTGACCGCAGAAGGTAATAACTTAGCCTCTCCTTTGGCAGGGACCAGCCACACACCGTTTATGACGAAGTCCGGCTATCAATACGAAGATGGCATGG
The DNA here is from genome assembly GCA_016764775.1 of Alphaproteobacteria bacterium. Taxonomy (GTDB): domain Bacteria; phylum Pseudomonadota; class Alphaproteobacteria; order Micavibrionales; family Micavibrionaceae; genus TMED27. Next base: position 29,146 of record JAESRE010000001.1, on the reverse strand, counting down.
CTATGCCGAATGATGATGGTCGACCCGGTGCGCGTGAAATCAGCAACGCGATATTTGCGCAAAGCGGTGACGTTTTTAATGCGCATGGCATTTCCAACTTCTTATGGGTCTGGGGCCAGTTCCTTGATCATGACATTAACCTCACCATGGAAGGTCATGGAGAAAGCTACAATATCGAAGTGCCGATGGGTGACCCGTATTTCGACCCCACCTTTTCTGGCACACAGACCATTACCCTGACACGTTCCGGCTATATGGACGGTACGGGGGATGAGCTTGGTGATCCGCGTTTGCAGATGAATGAGATTACGGCGTTCATTGATGCTTCGAATGTTTATGGTTCTACGGAAGAGTTGAATGCTTTGTTGCGAGGTGAGGGCGGCACACTGAAAATGAGTGCAGGAGATTTGCTTCCGCTAACATCAGGTGATCACGGACCGGAATTTCTGGCCGGTGATGCGCGCTCCAACGAAAATGTTGGTTTGACCTCTATGCATACTGTTTTTGCGCGGGAGCACAATCATTGGGTTGCCGAATTGAAGGCCCAGCACCCCGAATATAGTGACGACGAGCTTTATAATATGGCTAAAGCCATTGTTGAAGCGGAAATACAGCACGTAACCTATGACGAATTTTTGCCGTTGCTTCTTGGTGAGGATGCCTTGGCTGACTATGCAGGTTACGATCCAACAATCGATCCGCAGATTGCGACGGAATTCGCGACGGCTGCGTTTCGTGTGGGGCATACAATGTTGTCATCCGACATTTTCCGCTTACAGGAAGACGGCGATGAATCCGATTTTGGTCATCTTACTTTGCAAACCGCGTTTTTCCGTCCCGACATCGTGATGACACAAGGCGGCATTGACGAGATTTTACGCGGTCTTGGCGGATCGGAAAGTCAGGCCATTGATGCCAGCATTATTGATGATGTTCGTAACTTCCTGTTTGGCCCGCCGGGGGCAGGCGGCTTTGACCTTGTATCCCTGAATATTCAGCGCGGACGCGACCATGGTTTGCCTGACTTTAACTCCGTTCGTGAATCGTATGGGCTTGATGCTCTGGAGAGCTTTGCCGACCTGACATCGGATATGGGGCTTGTAAGCAAGCTTGAGGCTCTTTACGGCACCATCGACCATCTCGATTTATGGGTGGGTGGCTTGATTGAAGCACCACATGCCGGCGGATTGGTCGGGGAGACGTTCTTCACCATTATTGCCGATCAGTTTACACGTCTGCGTGACGGTGACCGTTTCTGGTATGAAGAGCGTTTTGATGATGAGCTTTTGGATATCATTCAGGACACTAGCCTGAGCGATATCATTATGCGCAACACGGATATCGAATATCTACAGGATGACATTTTCTCCGCCTACACACGCACAGGCGGTGATGATGGCGATAACGTCATCACGGGAACCGATGATAACGATTTGCTGATCGGGTTTGCGGGCAATGACGTTCTGAACGGCGGTCTGGGCGAGAACGTCCTTTATGGTGGCGAAGGAGCCGATACGTTCCTGTTTGACGTCATCGACGGCGTTATGGACGTTATCCGTGATTTCAATATCGCCGAAGACGTTATCGAGCTTAGTGATTTGCTGGATTCGTATGATCCGGTAACCGATGCGCTGGAAGAGTTTGTTTCCACCACGACGACCGAACAAGGCACGATCTTTCAGGTTGATCAGGATGGTGCGGGCACTGTTTTCGCTTTCGAAAATCTGGTCTTTGTCGAAAATGTTACGCTGGATTACTCCAGTAATACCGTTATCAGCTAATACTCATCCTCGTTCATATTTTCTGTGTGCAACTACGTGTTAGGGGCTGAGATTGTAATGGCTTCATGTGATGATTGTTCATATGAGATTCCTTCTAAGCGTCAGCGTTTTAATCATGTTATCTGCGTGTGTGAGTACCGGAAAGGGAAGCGGTTCCTCTTCCTCGGTCGGGCATATGCGTCTGGCGCAGGCTACTCCCGCTCCTGAGGAAGGTGCGCGCCGCGGACCTTGTCCCGGGTTTTCCAGTGGTATTGCAGAGCTGGAATATGTAATGGCCGAACATAACAAAAACCTTTAGTCACTCTGCTTTTATCACTGTTTTCTTATGTGCGTAAAACGCACGGCTATATTGCGTTGCAGTACAAAAAGTGGCCCGTAAATTTTGATTTTTCAGCCAATACTCACTAAGCTTCTTCGCTCATAACAAGAACAAATAATAATTGAGTAAAAATACTTATCGTGGATATCGGTACAATAAATAATGCGGCGCAGCAAAATGCGCAGCCAGTAAAAATCAGGGATCATATCCGTAATACTTGGGCGGAGCTTACATTTGATCATGAGGATTTGTTTCTGGGCGGGGCACGTAACCCGTTACTTCCGCATAAGCCCGGTGATCCTTACTACATCTATATTTCCGACAAAGAAGACCTCACGGCGATGCGCACATATTACGCCGAAGTCAAAGAGGGGCTCTTGGAGAAAATCAGGGGCGGCGCTCTTGATGGTGTATCAGAAGACGATGTTCTGGATATCGAGGTCAGGCATTTACCGCGCGATCAAGACGGAAAGATCAGTTTACAGCCGCATGAACACGGTATTTTGCACATTCCATCGCGGGGTGTGAGTCCGGGCTTGGACAGATATTCAAAGGGTACGATCTATAATTGGGATAGTGCGTTCATGATCCGTGGCCAGATACAGGCCGGACGTGCCGATCTGGCCAGAGATATGCTGGATAACCTGCTTTACGAGATTGATCATTACAACGGGCCGTTGAACGCAAACAGTACATTCTGCCTCAGCATTAATGATGAAGGGGAATTGGATAAACCCCGATCGCAGTTGCCCTTGGTGGCGTCCAAGGTGTTGATGCTTTATCACAACTGGGATTTGCTCAAAAACCCGCCCGAGGAAGATAAAGTTGAATGGTTGAAACGGGCCTTACGTTCGACCGAAGATCATCATGGTCACTGGACGAGCGCGCCGCATTATGATGAGGCGACGGGCCTGTCAAAATTCAATACCAATCACACCAAACCGGGGGTTGAGGTTCTGCACGCCGAGCCCGAGCATTATCGTCAGGCGTATGATTCACTGGTGGAGATGTTCGAGCACAGTAAGGCCAGTGCGGTTCCGCTGGAAAAAAGAGATTATCAGGGGCGCAAGGATGCCTATTACGTGACCTTATATCTGGAGCGTGATGAGGACGGTAATCCTGTTCCGTATACGGCGGATCTTCAGACGGGGCAGATCACAGGTTTGACCGAGGACTTTTTCCGCGGTGACTGGGCTATGCGTGAAAGCGGTTTCGACCCGTCCAGACGTTTCGGGTTCATGAATGTCGATATTTCCAACCATTTGGCGGTGTGTCTGAATTGTTTTCGTAAGAAAATGGAAGACGATGTCGCCGATATGTACGGGATTCTTGCGAAAGAGGAGCCTGCCGTTCTGGAGTGGAAGCAAGGTCAAAGTAAATGGAAGGAAGCCGCACGGGATACTCAGGCGGCTATTCAGGAACATTTATGGGATGATGCTTCCGCGCAGTATGAAGGTGATGAGCCATCGAACCCCAGGGACCCGATGCTTGCAGCGTTTCGCGATTTGAATGTGAACCCGTTGGCCGAGCAGTTTAATATCGGGCGTTTTCGCCGTTACAATTTTATATCGGCGGCTGTTATTCCCCTTTGGACGGGGATTGCCAAGGATGAGCAAGCTGATCACATCATCCGCAATGTCTTGCCTTTATATGAAGAAGAAAACGGCTTGAGGACCAGTACCCGCGATGACACGGGCTGTCAGTGGGATGGGCCGATAAGCTGGTCGCCGAATGAGATTATGGCCGCTGAAGGCTCGGAGCGTTACGGGTACTATCATACGGCCTTGCGGTTGCGGGTTAAGCGGTTAAAGGCGATTGAATCAGAATTCGACCGTACAGGTGCGTTGTGGGAGAAAATGCATTCAATACGGGGAACAAACCAGACAGGGGACCTGATTGGTGCCGGAGTAGGGTATGCCGAGAATGACCGAGGTTTTGGCTGGACGATTGCAGAATATATCGACGGCTTGAGGTCCGTTGAGAGGCTGGTTCGTAAGATAAAGGGGTATCCGTTGCATGAGGCCAATATCACAACGAACTTTATGGTGAAAACCGAAGGGGTTGCGAGCCTCGCGAAAGATGATGATCTGGCACCCGACGGTGTGGCTGCTTACCTGGATAGGCTCGGGTTCGACCAGTTGCATGACGAACAGCTAAAAGACAACGTTGCCGCGTTGTTGAAAGAAGATGCAGGCTCGCCCGTGCTTGCTTTGCATTAGTATTTCAAAGCTTTCTAAAAACAGATACCATTGAAAGATGTATTTGATTTACGTCACATATAATTCCCTTGATGAAGCCAAGAGTATTTCACGATCATTGATTGAGAACCGTTTAGCGGCATGCGCGAATATACTGCCTGCGCACCAGTCTATGTATTGGTGGGAGGGTAATATCGAAGAGGGGGAAGAGGTGGCCGTGATCTACAAGACAAAACCGGCTGTCTTTGATCGTTTTAAAGATATGTGTGAAGAGCTGCATAGTAATGACGTGCCGTGCATCGTGGCGTTGCCTATCCATGACGGGCATAAGCCGTTTCTGGCATGGGTGGCGGAGCACACTGGCGAGGTTGTTTCTGACGAGAGTGAAAGTCAGGACGCGAAGCGAAACTGGACGTTGTAAGATGAAAAAAGGGCCCCGTAGGGCCCTGATTTTTTTTATTTTAGAAACATGTACTTTTTGTCAAAGTCTTCGTTGTTTAAACGATGATAACCGCCCATAACAGCAGCCCACCATGATATGGCAGCAGCAAGAAATGATGTTGCGCCCAACGCAAATGCTGCTGCTATAGCCGCATTTTGTTGTTTGTCTGTCAGCTCGTTCGGCAGTATAGAGCCATCCGTATTAGCAGAATAAATAGCTGTTATTGCCGCAAACACGCTGGTGGCTATAAATACCGCAACCGTGCTGACTGCCCATACGGTTAGACCATATATGCCGTCTCGCATTTCATTTACATGCGGGCTGAGTTCGGGGGAAACAGACCTTGTATAGCCAGCTACGTATCCGCCCGACAGCGATGAGATGATCTGGACCAACAAGACCCATAAACCCAAGACAATAACATGCCAATGAGTCAGGTCGTCAGCGTTCAAATCCAACTCGCCTGTGTGACCGATAGCAGCACCAAACTGCATAAGGACTACAGTAATGGCTAATGCTATGATTGTACCTGCTACGACTGAAGACCATTCAAAATGATGATGGGCTTCATACTTGTTTAAAGTGCTTTTCGCCATGGTGTTAGACCTATGCTAAGCCGACGAATGACAAAATTGCCATGATGACAACGATAAGACCTACTAAATAAATAATCTGATGCATAATAGTGTTCCTCTGTTTTTTGTGGTTGCATACAACCAATTGAAAATACGTGAGAAAGTTCCGCGTTTTATTAAAAAATCCATTGTTATGATGAACAAAACCATGTGGCGGTATAATAATACCCTAATTTTATCCGACTGTTTTCATTGATTTTTATTGACAGTTTTAGGTCCTTACGGCATAAAGCGCATGATTTCAAATTAAGGAACTAGGAATTATGAGCAAAACTCTTGCACGACAAACAACATCCGCCAAACCGGCAGAAGTTGAAAAGAAGTGGATTATCGTGGATGCCGAGGATGTCGTTCTCGGTCGTCTGGCTTCGGTTATTGCCCTGCGTCTGCGCGGTAAGCACAAGCCTGACTTCACGCCACATGTGGATGGCGGCGATAACGTGATCGTTATCAACGCGGAAAAAGTCCGTCTTACAGGTAACAAGCGCGATGGCGACATCTTTTACTGGCACACTGGATACCCGGGCGGTATCAAGCAGCGCAGTAAAGGCCAGATTTTGGAAGGTCAGCATCCTGAGCGCGTAGTTGAGAAGGCCGTTCAGCGCATGCTGCCTAAAGGTCCTTTGGGCTATAAAGTTTTCAGTAACCTGCGCGTTTACGCCGGAACCGAGCACCCACACGAGGCGCAGAAACCTGAAGTGCTCGATGTTGCATCCATGAACCCTAAGAATAAGAGAGGCTAATCGACATGGCCGATAAGAAAACCGAAAACAAAGAAGAAGCCGTTAAAGACCTGAAAGATTTGGGTGACGCGGTGAAAACCGAAGAAGCAAAAGCCGATACAGCTGCCGATGCTCCTGAAGCTGATGCTGAAGACAAGCCTGTTGAGCGTGTTCAGGTTCTGGACGCACAAGGCCGCGCATATGGCACAGGTCGTCGTAAAGACGCTGTTGCCCGCGTATGGATCAAGCCGGGTTCAGGTAAGGTCATGGTAAATGGCCGTGATCAGGCTGTTTACTTTGGTCGTCAGACACAGCGTCTGGTTCTGAACCAGCCATTCCTGATTGTAAATGGCGTCAACAAGTTCGACGTTATTTGTACAGTTAAGGGCGGTGGTCTCTCAGGTCAGGCCGGTGCGGTTCGCCACGGTATTTCCCGTGCGCTTGAGAACTTCGACCCTGAAATGCGTCCTGCGCTGAAGAAAGCCGGTATGCTGACACGTGATGCGCGTATTGTTGAGCGTAAGAAAGTCGGTAAGCACAAAGCGCGTCGTACGAAGCAGTGGGCGAAGCGTTAAGCTGAAGAGATTTGTGATCTCCTCTACCATAGGTTCACAAGATACGAAAATGCTCCAGCCAATCGGTTGGAGCGTTTTTTCTTTATTCGCTTTTGACTTTGACGTAGGAGCCGGGCGCGGGTTCAATTGGTTTCTTGATTTTGCGCGCCGCCACTTTCGAACCGCTGTAGCCTTTTAGCCATTTGTGCCAGTCAGGCCACCATGACCCGCTGGTTTCCTTAGCGCTTTCAAACCATGCTTGCGGATTTTTCGGGGTCTTTTCCGCACTCCAATAGCAGTATTTCTTTTTCTCCGGCGGGTTCACCACACCGGCGATGTGACCCGAAGCGGCGAGCGTGAAGCGAAGCGGCCCTTTGAATAGCTGTGTTGTTGCGTATGTCGCTTTCCACGGCGCGATATGGTCTTCCTTCGTTGAAAGGAAGTAGCTTGGTGTTTTGATTTTCGTGACGTCTATGTCCGTGCCGTCTATTTGTAAGGCATTCGGTTTACACAACAGGTTGTCACGGTACATATTGCGCAGGTAATAGCCGTGCATTGCGGCAGGCATATTCGTTGAATCATCGTTCCAGTACAGCAGGTCGAACGGGAATGGTTCTTTACCCATCAGATAGTTATTCACCACGAACGACCAGATCATGTCGTTAGCGCGGAGCAGGGCGAATGTGCGCTGTAATTCCTTGGCTTCCAGAACACCTTTCTTGCCCATGGTTTCGGTGATGTTTTCGATTTGCTCATCATCCATGAAGAGTTTGAGGTCACCTGCTTCTTCAAAATCGACCAAAGTCGTCAGGAAGGTGGTGCAGCCGATGCGATCTTCCTGTTTGTTTGCGTGAAGATAAGCCAGAAGGGTGGTGAGCAATGTGCCGCCAAGACAGTACCCGACGACGTTGCATTGCGGTTCTTTGGTGATCTTCTTGATTTCATCCAAAGCGGCCATAGGGCCTTCCATCATGTAGTTTTCGAAGCTTTTCATAGCCAGTTTTGCATCGGGGTTGACCCATGAGATGCAGAATACTGTGTAGCCTTGATCCACCGCCCATTTGATGTAGGAGCTCTGTGGTTGCAGGTCGAGAATGTAGTATTTGTTGATCCATGGCGGAATGATCAGTAGCGGCTTTTTGTAAACCTTTTCGGTTGTCGGCTTGTACTGGATCAACTGCATCAGGTCGTTTTGGTAGACGACGGAACCTTCGGTTACCGCGATGTTTCTTCCGGGTTCAAAAGCCTTGTAATCGGTGGTGCTGATTTTTAGCTGGCCTTTACCGCGTTCCAGATCCTTTTGCATGTGCTCGAAACCGCGCACGAGGTTGGCGCCGCCGCTTTCGACGGTTTCTTTCAACACTTCGGGGTTTGTGAACAGGAAGTTGGACGGAGACAGTGCATCCAGCATCAGTTTGCTGGCGAAATTCAATTTCTTGCGGTCCTGTTCGCTCATTTCGTCGGCGCTGTCTATGGCTTCTTCAACGTATTTGCAGGCGAGCAGGTAGTATTGCTTGATGAAGTCAAAGAAGACGCTTTGTTCCCAAACGTCACCTTTGAAACGGCGGTCGCCTTTTTCAGGCGTGGTAATCGGGTCTGAATCCTGCCCGTCCAGACGCAGAAGGCTGTTTTGCCAGAGGTCGGCCTGCTTTTGTGCAAATTCAAGCTGTAAGTCCATGAATTTGAGCGGATTGGTTGTAAAGGCATTCAGGAAATTAAATGATGCGCCGCTGACATTCATCGGGTCGGGGTTGAACTCCTCAGGTTTCGCATTGGATGCGTTTTCCTGAATCATTTTTAGCATCTCCATGAACATCGGTTGCGAGTTCTGGTACGCATTCATAAGGGCTTGCGACAATCCTGCAGGGCTGGGAAGGGTTTCCATTTGCTGTTTAAGGATATCGACCTCCTTTTTGTCGGTGTTCGATTTTTGCGGCTTTTTTGTCCGGGTGCTTTTCTTGTTTTTGCTCATGTTTCCAAAGTGTCAGTGTTTTTGGGTTTGAACAGCGCCACCATACACAGTTCTGTGTCTGAACGCGAACCGAAAATGTGTTTGCAAAATATAGGCCAGAAGCTTTGAGAGGGGCTTGTTTTTACAACAAAATTCGCCGATGATGTCGGGGTACAACGCATTTATGGCTCTCGATATGAAATTTAGACTGAATACACTTCCTCTTTTTACACTGGCTCTTGTCCTTGGCGGATGTTCCTATTGGGTTACCGAACCCGAAGTCTCCGGCGATGCCGAGCAGATTGATTTAACACAACAACAGCGTGTCGTGCCGTCACGAGACATAGGACAGGTGGTCTATGAGAGCTCTAACGGGAGCGTCCAGTTGTTCAGCCTTGATAACGATGCGGGGTTTAATCCTGATTACAAGATGCCCGAACAACAGCCTGCACAGCAGTGGAGGAGTGAAGGCCCTTTTATTAATGGCTCTCTGACGCCCTTAAGTTCAGAGGACCCAAGCGTAGAAATTTACGGTTTTGATGATGTCGTTTATGCCGAGCCTGCAGCGGCCAAAGCGCCGGCGGTGAAAAAGCCGCAATATGAAGTGCAGGGGCAAGATACGGTTGTTGTGTATTTCGGACATGATTCCGTAGCGCTGAACACGGATTCCGGGGATAAAATTGCCGATGTTGCCCGCGCATTCAATGCGGGTGAGATGGGGCCGATTACGGTCGAAGGCCATGCAAGTGTGCGGGCTAATTACCCCAATGAAACAACACGTAAGGCCGTTAACTTAAGAATTTCCATGAACCGCGCGTTTATTGTCGCCAAAGCCTTGATGGATCAGGGTGTTCCTGCGGAGGCGATCAAGCTGGTTGCACGTGGCGATACAATCCCGCCGACAGAGTTGGGCGGAAAAACGCAGGAAGAAGCATCAAGACGGGTTGAAATCTCCGACTGATTGCGCCACCAATACATTTCCAAAAGTTAGAAAGGTAGCATTATGGCTGAACCCCTTCGTTTAGGGATTGCTGGACTGGGCACTGTCGGTACAGGTGTCGTGAAGATTATTCAAAAGCACGCAGACGTGTTGTCTAAGCGTGCGGGGCGCCCTCTGAAGATTGTTTGCGTATCCGCCCGCGATCGCACGAAGAACCGCGATATTGATATTTCCGACTATGACTGGGAAGAAGACGCGGTCGCGATGGCTTCACGCGACGATATCGACACGGTTGTCGAGATGATCGGTGGTTCAGAAGGTCTGGCAAAGGAATTGGCTGAAAAGTCACTTCAGTCAGGAAAGAATATTGTTACTGCCAATAAGGCATTGCTTGCCCATCACGGGTTTGAACTGGCGAAGCTGGCCGAAGATAATGGTGCGTCCATTGGCTATGAGGCGGCTGTTGCCGGCGGTATTCCAATCATCAAAGCGATGCGCGAAGGTTTTGCCGGAAATGATATGACCGCCGTATACGGTATTTTGAACGGCACATGTAACTACATGCTGACGCAGATGCGCGAGACGGGCGGCGACTTCAACGATATCCTCAAGGAAGCACAAGAAGCGGGATACGCGGAAGCTGACCCCACGTTCGATATTGACGGTATTGATGCCGGGCACAAGCTGGCTTTGCTCTCCGCGATCGCATTTGGTACGAAGCCTGATTTTGATAGTTTGAAAATCAAAGGTATTCGTCAGATCACATCGACGGATATCGAGTATGCCGAAGAGTTTGGATATCGCATCAAGTTGCTGGGTATTGCCCGTAATGAAGGCGGCAAGCTGATGCAGGTTCTTGAACCTTGCGTTGTCCCTGTGTCGAACCCGCTCGGTGTGATCGAAGATGTCTATAACGCTGTTTACGTTGCGTGTGACTCCCTTGAAACACCGTTGCTGACAGGTAAAGGTGCTGGTGAAGGGCCTACGGCATCCGCAGTTATGAGCGACATTATCGATCAGGCGCGCGGGTTGAAAATTCCGACATTCGGTATTCCGGCTAATGACCTGAAGGACCCTGAATGGACGGATCTGGGGCAAACCAGTTCCCGTTACTACTTGCGTCTTGCCGTTCTGGATAAGCCGGGTGTGATTGCCGATATTTCAGCGATTTTGCGTGACCAGCATATTTCTATTGAAGGCTTGGTACAGCGTGGGCGTGACCCAGGTCAGGAAGTGCCGATTGTTCTGACCACGCATGAAACCAAGCATGCCGATATGTTGAAGGCGTGCGAGTTGTTCAAAGGGCTTGATACAGTTGTCGATGAGCCTTGTTTGATGCGCATTGAAGAGCTAGAGTAACGCCATGTCACAAGAAGAACAGAAAGTCGAAAATATGCCCGAAAGCGATGCCTTTATGGACCGTAACCTTGCGCTCGAAGTTGTGCGCGTCACTGAAGCCGCAGCATTGGCCGCCTCCAAGTTGGTCGGGCGCGGCGACAAAGTCACAGCCGATCAGGTGGCTGTCGATGCGATGCGCGATGCATTAAACACGATGCATATTCAGGGCACGGTTGTTATTGGTGAAGGCGAACGCGACGAAGCGCCGATGCTGTATATCGGTGAGGAAGTCGGCGATGGTAAAGGCCCGAAGGTAGATATTGCTCTCGATCCTCTCGAAGGTACGGACATTACGGCAGCAGGTGGCCCGAACGCTCTGGCTGTTGTGGCGATGACAGATGAAGGCGGATTTTTGAATGCGCCTGATACGTATATGGACAAGATTGCTATCGGCCCCGGTATTGATCCCGGCATTCTCGACCTGGATGCGCCGATTGGCGATGTCTTGAAAAAGCTGGCGAAGGAAAAGGATGCGAATGTCGATGATTTGATGGTTTGTATTCTGGATCGTCCCCGTCATGAAGAATTGATCGCTGCTGTTCGTAAAACAGGGGCGCGTATTACATTGATTGGTGACGGTGACGTCAGTGCGGTTATCGCAACGACTGACGGTGATACGGGTATTGACCTTTACGTCGGTAACGGCGGTGCGCCCGAAGGTGTGCTGGCTGCTGCGGCGCTGCAATGTACCGGTGGTGCTATGCTCGGCCGTTTGGTGTTCCATACGGATGTAGAGCGTGAGCGCGCCGATAAGTGGGGCATTACGGACCGTGACAAGATTTATACAACTGATGAGCTGGCCAAGGGCGATAATGTTATGTTCGCGGCCACAGGTGTGACTGACGGTACCATGCTTCGTGGTGTTCGCCGTTATTCAGGTGGTGCAAAGACGTCTTCTATCGTGATGCGTTCAAAGTCCGGTACGGTCCGCCGTGTGGAAGCCACGCATAATTTCAAGCGTAAAGACTGGATTAAGTCCATTTAGCTTCGATCATTCAGCTTTTGACTTCGTAAAACTTCAGCTTGCGTATGTCATTATACGCGGCGCTTTGTTTTCCTTGGCAAAATCCAAATGCTCTTTGCTTAATGCTGTGAAAGCTCAAGTCATTTGTGCTTAACTTGATTCATGGATTCTTTATCATTGAACAAAGCCGCATGGGTTTATCCCGATGCGGATATATCTCTCGTTGAAAAAATCGTTCGTCAGCATGATTTGCCGGAAGTGATTGCGCGTATGCTCGTGCAGCGCGGGGTCAATGCGGATGAAATTGATGCGTTTTTGAATCCGACTTTGAAAGATCACATGCCTGACCCGCTGAGTTTGGCGGATATGAAAGCGGCCGCAGAATTTATTGCTCAAGCCATTCAAGATAAAAAGCAGTTCGCGATCTTTGGTGATTTTGATGTCGATGGCGCAACGTCTTCGGCTTTGCTGTATCGGTTTCTTAAATATTGCGCAATTGAAGCGCCGATCTATATTCCGGGTCGTTTGACCGAAGGGTACGGGCCGAATACGGATGCGTTGGTGCAGTTGAAGGAGCAGGGTGCTGAGATTGTCTTTCTACTCGATTGTGGCACGACGTCGTTTGATGTTGTGGCGGCGGGCGCGGAGATGGGCCTTGATATCATTATCGTGGATCATCATGAGGCCGAAGACCGACTACCCGATGCGAAGTTTGTGATTAACCCGAAGCGTAAAGACGATGTTTCTGGCTTAGATGTATTGGCGGCCGTCGGGGTGACATTTATGGTTTGTGTGGCCGTGAATGCGGCTCTTAGAGAAAAAGGATTTTTCGAGGGTAAGGCTGCGCCGATCATTAACTGGTTGGATATTATCGCACTCGGTACGGTCTGTGACATGGTGCCGTTACTGGATGTGAACCGTTTATTGGTGCGTCAGGGGTTCAAGGTGATGCAAAACTCTGAAAACACAGGTCTACAGGCTCTTATCGAGGTGTCAGGTATCAAGGGCGAGTTGACGCCGTACCATGCGGGGTTTGTTTTGGGCCCGCGGATTAATGCCGGAAGCCGTGTTCATAAATCCGATTTGGGTGCGAAGTTATTATCAGGCGATGATCCTGGCGAGTGCAAGGACATTGCGTGGCTTTTGAATGATTGTAACGACAAGCGTAAAGCGATCCAGACGGAGATGGAGCGCGAAGCGATCAATATGGTCGAGGATTTTGGATTGGATCAGCATCCGATGATTTTTGTCGCCAGTGAAAATTTCCATCAAGGCTTGAGTGGTCTGGTCGCGGGCCGTTTGAAGGAAAAATATGGCAAGCCTGCATGTGTCGTTAGTTGTACGGAGAATGGTGCAGGTGAGATTGAGGGACGTGGCTCGGGGAGATCCATTCCCGGTATTCACGTGGCGCAGGCTTTCATTGATGCGCGGAACGAAGGGATCATCCTGAAAGGCGGCGGGCATGCGATGGCCGGTGGTTTTACGGTCGCGGAAGATCAGGTCGAGGCGTTTAAGGCGTTTCTTTATCAGCATATCGAAAAGCAAATGCAGTCGGGTGAAGCGAACATCAAGACGGACATCGACGGAATTGTAACTGTCCGTGGTGCGAAGCCAGATCTTGTGAAGCTATTACAAAACTATATCGGTCCGTTCGGTCAAGAGCACCCCGAGCCGTTATTCTTGTTTCAGAATGTGCGCATTCATTCCGCGGATGTGGTTGGTGAGGCGCATATCCGTACTCTTATTTCCGATTGGGAGGGGGGTAGCCGCATGAAGGCGATGGCGTTCCGTTCAGTTGGTACTGAGCTGGGGGAAGCGCTGTTGAAGCAAGGGCGTGAACCGTTTGATATTCTGGGGACCTTGAAGATTGATAACTGGGGCGGTCAGGAAAAAGTCGAGATCCATATCAAGGATGCGGCATTTTCTTCTGCTATGGATGAGGAAAAGCTTGCAGAAAAAGCAGCTCTCCTATAATTTCCTCTGACTTTATGGCTATGAGCGAAAAACACGAAAAACACCTCTTTTGGGCAATTGTGGCAACGGAAACGAGCCATATTTTTTGCTGTGTGCTCCCAACATTGTTCAGTATTGCGAGCGTTTTGGTCGGTTTTGGTGTTGTGGCAACAATGCCGGGATGGCTGGAAACCTTGCATGATACGATGCATGGCTGGGAAATTCCGATGATTATCATGTCGGCGACTGTTGTCGCGATTGGTTGGGGGCTCCATTACTACAGCCTGAAAAATGATTGCCATGATCATGGATGTCATCACGAGCCGTGCGGTCCCCGTAAAAGAGCAGCCAGCAAAATTCTGGTGATTGCTACGATTTTACTCGCATTCAACCTGATGATTTATTTCGGATTTCATAGAAACTACAATCTTGAACACGCAGAGTTCGGTGCAGTGGATACACATGTGGATGATCATGGGCATAACCATGATCACGCCCATTAATACACGTCTTTAGGGTCAAAGACTTTCTCTGCATCAATGAAATGCATCTTTGCGTCATCTGACGCTTCACCCAGCTCAATCTTACGGTAGAAACAGGTTTCACGCCCTGTGTGACATGCCGGGCCAGCTTCAACTTTGATCCATATACAGTCCTGATCGCAGTCAGTGCGCATCTCGATGACTTTTTGTGTGTGGCCGCTGCTGGCGCCTTTGTACCAGAGTTCTTTACGGCTGCGTGACCAGTAATGGGCTTCCCCTGTTTCGATGGTTTTGCGGACAGCTTCTTCATTCATGAAGGCGAACATCAGGACTTTGCCTGTATCAGTATCTGATGTGATGCAGGGGATTAGCCCCTCGTCATCATATTTGGGGGTGAAGGCGAGGTTTTCCTCTAGGTCTTTTTTATCGGTCATGATCAGTTTCTAAAGCGTATTTTGTTTTGCCAGGTTTTGGTTTCATAATTGTAGTAATTATTAGCCGTTGAGTCGCGTGGATCGGTATAAAAGCAATAAACATCCCGCGCCGTTTTTCTTTTGTTCAAATTGCTGAAACCTGATTCCATAAAAACAACTTTCGGGTATTTGACGTATTTGAGTTTTATGCGCTCACCATCATATGTCAGGTTTTTCAGGTCGGCTTTTCCCATTTTCAAGCGGTCTGGATTACTTTGCACATAGTCTTCGGATGTTTCGCAGATCATGCGCGCAAGCTCCAGCTCTTTGTTGACCTGATCATGATAGTCTTTGCCGTATCCGAAACCGAATATAACGTACCCGATACCGATAATGATCAGTATCGCCATAAAGATGCGGCTTTTGGGCTGATCATCGTACCAGTCCTTGATACCTGCAAATGCACTCATGGTTACGCTGCGGCCTTAAACCGATTCAGGCGGTGTTCGTATGCGTCCCATATCGCTTCTTCACATTTGATGCCTTGTAGCTTGTAAATGTGTTGCAAGCCTGTCGGTGATTTGGGGTTAATCTCAGTGACGTAATCGCCGATAACATCAAGGCCGACGAAGACGAGGCCGCGCTTCATCAGTTCGGGTTTGATGCGGGCACATATTTCGCGTTCGCGATCTGTAATTTCCGCGATTTGTGCAGAGCCGCCAACAGCGAGGTTGGCGCGGATGCTATCCTTTTGCGGAACGCGCAGGACCCCTGCAATTGGTTCACCCTCGACAACGATGATGCGCTTGTCACCCTGTTTCACTTCGGGAATGAACTTTTGTACGACGAATGGTCCGCGATGCAGGCGGCAAAACATATCGAACACGGCTTCCAGATTTCCGTCATCAGGTTTTATGCGGTACACGTCCATGCCGCCGAAACCGTTCAGGGGTTTCATGATCAGGTCGCTGTGCTCTTTTTGAAACGCGCGGATATCGCTGAGGTTTCTGGAAAGCATCGTCGGCGGTGCGAGGTCGGGGTAGTGTGTAATCAGGATTTTTTCGGGCGACTCGCGTGTGCCGGTCGGGTTGTTTAATACCAGAACCTGATCCGTTACATGGTCAAGCAAGTGGGTGGTGGATGCGTAGCTGAGCGGATCATTAAAGTCCTGACGCATCAGTATCATATCAAAATCTGTTAAATCAGTTTCTTTAAAGTCCCCGAGTGTGCAGTGATCCGCTTTTTTACGTTTGAAGGTCAGTGGAGCAGCATGCGCCGTAACTGCGCCGTTTTGCAGCTTTAGGGTGTCCGGTGAGTAATAGAACAATGAGTACCCGCGCTTTTGAGCTTCGAGCCCCAAAACAAAGGTCGAATCTTTCTCGATATGGATGCTCTGAGGGGGATCCATTTGCAACGCGATTTTAAGAGACATGGTTGAAAACGTTCTTCTTGGTTGATTTATCTATGAAAATATAATAGCACCTATGCAGATATGAAAAGAAAAAACTCCAGACATTTGCATGCAATTTGAACAACTCGGACTGAGCGAAGACATCCTGAAGGCGATTGCTGATTGCGGTTATGACGAGCCGACCCCTATTCAGGCTCAGGCTATCCCCAATATTTTAATGGCCCGCGACCTTGTCGGCCTGGCGCAGACCGGGACGGGTAAGACCGCCAGCTTTACTTTGCCGATGATCGAGATCCTGCAAGGCGGACGGGCGAAAGCACGTATGCCGCGTTCATTGATTTTGACGCCAACACGTGAATTGGCCGCACAGGTTGCTGAGAACTTCGACACTTACGGTAAGTACACAGGCCTTAGCAAGGCGCTGCTTACGGGTGGTGTGTCGATGGACGAGCAGATAAAGCTGCTGGATCGCGGTGTGGATGTATTGATTGCAACGCCGGGTCGTTTGCTTGATTTGTTCGAGCGTGGGCGGATTTTGCTGAACGATATCAAGATCCTTGTGATTGACGAAGCAGACCGCATGCTGGATATGGGCTTTATTCCTGATATTGAAAAAATTATCGGTTTACTGCCGTTTACACGCCAGACTTTGCTGTTTTCGGCTACAATGCCGAAAGAAATCCGCAAACTTTCACAGAATTATTTGAGTAATCCGAAGGAAGTATCCGTTTCGGCGCCTGCGACGACCGCGAAGAATGTAGAGCAATTTGTTGTGCATGTTCACCCTAAGGACAAGCGCCATACTTTAGAGAAAATCATACGCAGCGAAGATGTTACGGCTGCTTTTATCTTCTGTAACCGTAAGCGAGATATTGATGACCTTGTCCGTTGGCTGAAAGGCAAAGGATATAAGGCGCAAGGCTTGCATGGTGATATGGCGCAGAAAAACCGTACAGAAACATTGGAAGCGTTCAAGAATGACGAGATCACCCTGTTGGTCTGTAGTGATGTAGCCGGACGTGGAATCGACGTTGATGATCTGTCCCACGTGTTCAACTTTGATGTGCCGATGAATGCGGATGACTATGTTCACCGTATCGGGCGTACAGGCCGCGCGGGTAAGACCGGTCGTGCATGGATGCTGGCGACGCGGAATGAAGATAAATATCTGGATGCTATTCAAAAGCTGACCAAGCAGAAAATCACAGTCAAAGATGTCGATGAGGCTAAGTCCAAAAAAGATGACGGCAAGTCATCGCAGAAAGACAAGTCGAAGGATAAGCCCCAAGATAAGTCCAAAGATAAGGCATCGGATAAAAAGTCGGACAACCCATCAGATAAGTCGCAATCTAAACCTAAATCCGAACGTAAATCTGCGCCTAAGAAAGATAACAACAAGAAAAAGAACAAGGGTGATGGTGACGGAGACGTTAAGGGCTTTGGTGACGAAATGCCGAATTTCTTTGGTTCCTAAATTGCTTCGTCTTTGGCCTTGACCGTTTATTCCCCTCGGGCCACACTATTACTTAAGTTTTTGCGCCTTTAAAGGTTCCCGCCGTGTCCGTCACTCGAAAAGCTCCGCTCTGTTTCAGCTTGTTAGGGTTTCTGCTTAGTACGACAGCAGCCCAAGCTCAGCTTTTGACGGGTTTTGATGAGGAAGAGGGGGCCAGTTACGAACAGCCCGAAGCTCCCGTCACCGAAGCGCATACACCACAGGATATCCCTGAAGTACAGGCGCAGCCACAGCCCGAGCCGCAGAATGTCTCTCAGCCTACGCCGCTTGTGCCGCAACAACAGCCCAAACCATCCTACAAGCCATTTATTACAACCTATGATAAACCACCTCCGTCTTCTCAAAAGAAAGGGGCGCCGGTTGATATTGAAGCCAATACTTTCACACGCGATGAAGAGAACAACACGGTCAGTGCTTCCGGTGACGTCTTTATCGTTCAGGAAGGGCGGATATTACGAGCGGATCAGGTTAATTATAACGTCAATACCGATACTGCGGTTGCCAGCGGCAATGTTGTGTTGAATGACACCAGTGGTGATGTCCATCTGGCCGATCAGGCGACATACAATGACAGGCTGGAAAACGGAACGGTCACGAACTTACGTACGACGATGAGTGACGGCGCACGCCTTACTGCTGTGAGTGGAGAGCGTCGGGATGGTGTTGAGACCATTGCATATGACGCTTCATACACGCCGTGTAAGATTTGCGGAGAAGATGACCCTGATGACCCGCCGCTATGGGGGTTGAGGGCTGCGGAAGTAAAGCATGATCAGGAAAATCACCGTGTTACTTATAAGCATGCGCGCTTTGAAGCTATGGGTGTGCCGATCGCGTATACGCCTTATTTCTCACACCCTGACGGCACGATTAAGCAAAAGAGCGGTTTTTTATCACCGGGCCTCGGGTTCAAGACTGATCTGGGCGGGTTTGTAGAAACCGAATATTACTGGGCGATTGCTCCTGATCAGGACGCAACGGTCGGGGTCACGGCGTTTACCAACGAGTTGCCACTTGGTTTGGCGCAGTATCGCAAGCGTTGGGATGACGCCTATTTTGAATTTAATGGCGGGATCACGACTTCCGAACGTAAGGATGATGTCGGTGGCACTGTGGTGACCCGTGAGGACGAGTTGCGCGGCCATGTCTTCGCAGATGCTATTTGGGATATTAACGATATGTGGCGTGCGGGGCTGGATGTGAATTATGCCTCCGATGACCAGTATATCCGCCAATATGACCTTGTTAGTAATGATACTGACGTCTTGGAAAACCAGATATATGCCGAGCGTTTTTCAGGCAGAAACTATGCCAGTGCGCGTTTGCTCGCGTTTCAGGATATTCGTATTCGCGATATTCCGGTGGACCAGCCGAATGTTCTGCCTGAGTTGTATGCCAGCTTTAAAGGCGAGCCCGGTAATGTGCCACTCATAAAAGGGCAATGGGATGCGGAAATTTCCGGTGTCTCCTTGCTTCGGGAGGGCAATGAACAGGATGTGATGCGGACAAGTCTGGATTTGGGCTGGAACCGCAGGCTTGTTTCCGATTTCGGCTTTTTAACCTCAGTTGATTTGAATGCCCGCGGCGATGTGTATCACATTAGTGATCGTGCGACGACGCCGGTCGGTTCGGGGCAGAGCCGAAGCGGTTATGAAACACGTTTCTATCCGCAGGCGCATATAGAGACCAGCTACCCGATGGCGCGTCCTTTTGACACATACCAAGCGCGTGTTGAACCCGTTGTTGCACTTACTTTTGCACCGAACCTGACCCGTGAGAGCGATATTCCGAACGAGGACAGCAACAACGTACAGATCGACGCGAGTAACCTGTTTGAACGTAACCGCTTTCCCGGTATGGACCGTGTAGAGGATCAAAGTCGCGTCACTTATGGCCTCAGAAGCGGTTTATTTGCCTATGACGGCAGCTTTGCGGATGTTTTTGTCGGACAGAGTTACCGTTTTGACGAGGGGAACAACCCGTTCCCTGCAGGGTCGGGCTTGGAAAATCAGGAATCCGACTATGTGGGTCAGATTTCCGCCAGCTATAAGAATATCTATGATCTGGATTACCGGTTCCAACTTGGTAGTCGGGACTTCAGGTCCGAACGTCACGAGGTTGATTTTATAGCCGATTGGAACCGTACGCGCTTTGATACCACATACCTGTATGCAGGCGAGTTGGCGGATACGGATATTGACGAGAGCAGGGAGCAGCTTGATGCGAACCTGCAATATTACTGGAATAAAGCGTGGCGTTCGCGTGTGGGGGCCACACAAGACTTGGGTGAAGACCCCGGTTTGCGTGAGGCTTATTTAGGGCTGGATTATTTTAATCAGTGCTTGTTCTGGTCCTTTACTGCTGTTAGAAACCTCACGAACGAGGCGACCGGGGATAGTGATACGGAACTGTTATTCCGTATCGGTTTGAAAAACCTTGGGGAATTTGAGGAAAGCACTTTACGCAACGCATCCGAAAGCTGTAGTTGATATAGACCCGCGATTGCGCGTAAAATTCCTTCATTGTCATGACACAATCGAAAATGTTCAGTTGGATAACCCGAAAGCGGTATAGGAGCCCTATTTCTTGATTAACTTCCTCCTCGATTACGACATCCATCTGTGGTTCGGGTTGTTTATCACCATCGCGGCGGCGTTTTCGTTCATCCGTGAAAAGGTCTCTATCGAGATCACCAGCCTTGCCGTTTTGACTATGCTGCTCTTGTTCGGGCAGCTTTTCCCGCTACCCGATGCGGCAGGTAACAATCAGCTTTCGGCGGCAAATCTGCTCGCCGGCTTTGCGAACCCGTCCTTGATTGCCGTGTTGGCGTTGCTGGTTATGGGGCAGGGGCTGATCCAAACCGATTCCTTGCGCTTTATTACCTCGTTTTTTGCGCGCTCCAAGAAAAGTCAGAGTTGGCTATCGATTCTGGCGCTTCTGGTTTTTGTCTGCACGATGAGTGCGTTTATGAACAACACGCCGCTTGTCATTATTGCAATACCGATCATTCAGGTTCTGGCGACCAATGCGGGTTTTTCGGAAAGCCGCCTGCTTATTCCTTTGAGTTATGTCGCCATTCTGGGCGGTATGACGACTTTGATCGGTTCTTCGACCAACCTTCTGGTGTCCAGCACGATGCAAGAGCTGGGTTATGCAC
The DNA here is from genome assembly GCA_016764775.1 of Alphaproteobacteria bacterium. Taxonomy (GTDB): domain Bacteria; phylum Pseudomonadota; class Alphaproteobacteria; order Micavibrionales; family Micavibrionaceae; genus TMED27. Next base: position 8,313 of record JAESRE010000001.1, on the reverse strand, counting down.
CGTTATCGTTCTTTGAATTTGTGGTACCCGGTTCGATTCTGGCTGCTGTGGGTTTTGTGTATGTGTTCCTTATTCTGCCGCGCTTGATGCCGGAGCGCAGCGGTATGGCGCGTGAACTGGCGGGATCATCGCGTAAAGAATTCGTCGCGGAAATCGACATTACCGATGATTCCAAACTGATTGGTGCGGAATGTGACGGTGGCAAGTTTCCCGGTCTTCCCGATTTAAATATCAAGCTGATCCAGCGCGGCGGGCATATCATTCTGCCACCGTTCGAGGGGTATGCGATTGAGGCGCACGACATTTTGATTATTTCAGCAACGCGTGAGAGCCTGACCAAGCTTCTGGCGCAGTATCCGGGCTTTTTGCTTTCCGAAGAAGAGGAGGCGGCCATTCGTCAGGCAGCCTTGCAAGACGGTGAAGACGAAGATGATGTGCCTGTACCCGAAGATGTAAACGTTCAGACCCGTGTTCTGGCGGAGATTATGATTACGCCTGCGTCTCGTATGATCGACATGTCGCTTGATCATGCCAATTTTCAAAAGCAATACGGCGTTGTGGTTTTGGGGATTCAGCGTCGTGCGAAGGTGGTACGACGGCGTTTGGGGCGCATTCGTCTGGAATCGGGTGATGTGTTGCTGATCGCGGGGAACAGGGCGACCGTTAATTCCATGCGTGACAGTACCGACTTTATCGTGCTTTCGGGATCCAAGCGCGATTTGCCAATTATGGGTAAGACGCCTTTGGCACTCGGTATATTCATTGCCGCTATTGGTCTTGCGGCTGCGAACATCATTTCTATTCCTGTGGCCGCGATTGCGGGGAGTGCAGGCATGATTGCGACCGGGTGTTTGAACATTCGACAGGCGACACGTGCGATTGATCGTAAAATCTTTTTGCTTGTCGGTTCGATGCTGGCGCTTGGGGTTATTCTGGAAGCTTCCGGTGCTGCGCGCTTTATTGCCGAACTTGTTCTGGATCTGCCGTTTGCGGATACACCGCTGTCTATTCTGGCGATTATGTTCCTGTTGATTGCATTGGCCACAAACATTTTGAGCAACAATGCATGTGCGATTTTGTTCACACCGATTGCGATGAATCTGGCGGGCAGTATTCAGGTTCCGCCGGAGTTGCCGATAGATGTGGCTTCCCTGTTTGCTATTACCGTGATTTTCGCCGCGAACTGTTCTTTCGCTTCACCGATCGGTTATCAAACCAACCTGCTTGTTATGGGCCCTGGTCACTACCGTTTCAGAGACTTTGTGAAAGGTGGTTTGCCTCTGGTTTTGATTTTATGGGCAACCTTTATTATGATCGCAAAATTCTATTACGGGCTTGAATAGAGAATTATGCGAGTATCGAGTTACAACCCCAGAGACCGTTATAAACGCAAGAACTCCGAACAGATTCTTGCGTTCGGCATAGTGTTTGCGGTTTTGTTACTGGCTTTCGGGCTTGGTTACCTGCTGGGCATTAACAGCCACGATCAGAACTCATTGGCCACAGAACGCCAGAACGAAGAGCTGTTGAACCAACGCGAGCAGTTGCAGGATCAGGTTACAGCTTTGAGCGCCGAGATTCAGACATTGCAGGCCCGTATCGAGCAACAGCAGGAAAGCTTCGATGAGACACTACCTGAAGGTCCGTTGCGAGAATTGGTGCCGTTGCTGAAAGAGCAGTTGGAAGAGGGCAAGGACCCTGAACGGTTGGCTTTCATGCTTCGTTCGGCGCGTGCCCCCAGAAATTGTACGGAACCGGCAACCAAACGGTTTGTCGTGTCTACCCCTGCTTATGACGGGCCTGTCAGTGAGGTGAGTTTGGAAGAGGGCGCACTTGTCATCACAGGCAAGGGGCGTTCAGCCATTAACGTTGAAGGTCAGGCCGAGGCTTGGTACGACCCGTCAAAAAGCGTCGAGATTACATTCCAGACTGCTGAAGGCGTTCAGAAGAAATCAGGACCGTTGCCTTTACGTCATTCTGTCGTTGTAAATGCGCGTGAGTACCGGATTACGATTGCCAGCGGTGCACAGTCCTTTGCCAAGATCGTTTACGATTCCTGTGATTATCCTTAGCGCTCTTTAGCCAATTCCGTAAGGATTGGAGCAAAGTCAGGCGTCAATTCGAAGTCGAGAGAGAACGGCCGTCCTTGCATGAGTAGCGGGTTTTTACCTTTGCCGAAAACACTGATTTTGACCTTGTCGGGCAGTGTGCCTTCGGCCTTTATTTCCAGCAGATCATAGTGGAAATTTTCGAGCGCCAGTTTCATGGTTTCTTTTTCGAGTTCTTCCATATCCAGCAGGTCGAAAAATGCAGGGTCGGTGATTTTTAAAACGCCGTTGCGCTGATTAGTCAGGCTCATGTTTTTGATTTGTGCCTGTCCCTGACCCGTTTCGATGACGGCGTTCCCGTCCATTTCGCCCTGTCCGCTCCAGCTTGATTTGCCGAAGAGTTGAAGCGTTTCGCGCAGGCTTAGGGAGCGTATTTGCAGTAGAGTTTTTTGCTTGTCGGCTTGCGGGATGAATGCGTCAAAGCCCGGCCCCCGTATTTTCAAGTCAGATAAAACGAGGGAGCCTTCTTTTATTGCCGCATTTAAGCTGCATTTTTCGTCGAGTTTAAAACCCGTAACCGTACAGGGAATATCGTCGGTGGCTGAGCCGGTCAGGGTGGCAATGTCGGTAATGTTCAATATCGCGCTTATACCCGCTAGCTTTAAAAAGCCATAGGGCATAGCAGCGTTTTTAAATTCTGTTTTGATGTCTCCGGTGAACGCGTCGCTCTTCTTAAACGTTCCGTTGATCTGGGTAGTGCCTGCCCATGTGTCGGAGATTTTGAGCAATGGTATCGGGGTGCTTTTAACCTCTCCTGCAAAACCGTTTTCGGACGCTTGGATTATTCCGGTCAGTGCAGCGGTGTTTGCGTCATCGCGGATCTGGAATTTCACGCGGTCTTTTTTGGCAAACTTTACAGACAGGTTTTTCAGGCTGGCCAGATTTTCCAAAGATGTTTTTTCAACGGACAGGACATTTTGAGAGCCGAAATAATTCAATGCTGTTTTTAGTGTGTCGGTATGAATTTGTCCGGTGAAGGTTTCGGGTTCGAACAGGTTGGGAATTGTCAGCCCTAGTTCCATACCTTCGTAGCCTGCGGATTTTGCGCTGATGATGGCTTGCGGGGTCTCTGTTTTTGTGTCGATTGTAATGGCAGCGTTTTGCCATGGCAGATCGTAGACGCGTAATGCGCCTGTTTGTATTTCGGTAACAGAGCGTAATGCAGAGAGGCCTTCGCCGGAAGCTAAGATGAGGCCTGCGATACGCGTGCCCTGAATATGACCGAGGTCGAATTTACCGTTCTCTATTTCAATACGCAGGTCGGTGAAACCGTTCTGGTTATATTGCCCTTCGATTTTGGCATTGATGGATGCCTGTTTTTGAATGGCGTCCAGTTTACCCTGAATTTTTAATGTTTGTTCTTCATTGGTTACCTGCACGGACCCGCTAACGTTAATACCACCGAAGTCTTCACTGAGCAGGGATAGGTCAAAGTCTTCTATATTGATTACGGACGGTAGTCTGGAGAAGTTGAGGCCTGCATTATCCGGTGGGCTGAAGCCGGCGATTGTAATGGCGCCGTTTTGACCGATTTCCCCGGTTAAGCTCAGTCCTTTGATTGTTGCGCTCGTGTCATCGTCGGAGAAGGAAATGATAAAGGGCGAGTGCGAGATTGTAAGCGTATCAATTGTGCTGAAGCCGTCCTCGTCCAAATCCATATTGTCGTAGATGAGGGTGCGTCCGACCTCTGCCGGTTCGGAAAGCACGAGGTCCTTGAAACCAAGATGGGCAAAGGTTTGTTCAATGTTTCTGTGAATTCTGTCAGGCTTTGTGATGACCTGATAAGTGTAAATACCGCCAAATACGACGAGCAGAATTCCGGCAATGACAACTATGCGTTTGAACATGCTGTCATCTTCTTCGGTGAAAAGGGAGTCGTCAACACACGATCTTAAACATCGATGTCACTGGCGAATTCCGCGTTGTCCTGAATGAACTGGAAGCGTGGTTCGGCATTTTTACCCATGAGGCGTTCGACGAGGTCGTCGACATCGGCCAGAGTAACCTGCGCCTCAAGCGGGTTGTCGCCTTCGACATCATCGTGAAGTTGCGAGACCATGGCAGCGGCTTCAGGCAGTTTTACGCGAAGCAGGATACGGCTTTTCGGGTCCATTGTGGTTTCTTTAAGCTGTTTGGCCGGCATTTCGCCCAGACCCTTAAAGCGGCTGACCTCAACTTTGCTTTTGCCTTTGAAGGTTGTTTTCATCAGCTCGTCTTTGTGTATGTCATCTTTTGCGTAGGCGCTTAGTGAGCCGCTGACGAGCCGGTAAAGAGGTGGCTGCGCCAGATAGAGGTGCCCTTCTTCGATGAGTGGTCGCATCTGGCTGTAGAAGAATGTGATCAGCAAGGAAGCGATGTGAGCCCCGTCGACGTCCGCATCTGTCATGATGATGATGCGTTCATAGCGCAGTTTTTCGATACTGAAGTCTTTACCTGCACCGCATCCCAGAGCTTGAATAAGGTCCTGAATTTCCTGATTGGCGCGGATTTTATCAACGGTCGCGCTGACAACGTTGAGGATTTTACCGCGCAACGGCAGGATAGCTTGTGTTTCGCGATTCCGCCCTTGTTTGGCGGAGCCACCAGCCGAGTCGCCCTCAACGATGAACAGTTCGGTGTCATCGGAGTTTGCGCGGCTACAATCAGCCAGTTTTCCGGGGAGCCGCAATTTTTGTGTTGCGGTTTTACGGGCCTGCACGCGGTCTTGCTTGCGACGTTGGCGTTCCTCAGCCTTGAGGATGATTTGTTCCAGCAAGCGGTTTGCGGATTGTGGGTCACTGGTCAGCCAGAGATCGAACGGATCCTTGATCGCGGTATCAACCCATTTCGAAACAGCGGAAGTTGCTAACTTTTCTTTGGTTTGTCCTTGGAATTGCGGGTCCTTGATGAAGACGGAGATAAGGATCGCCGCACCGCCCATGACATCATCGGCGGTAATCATGCTGGCTTTACGGTTGTTAATCATCTCGCCGTAAGCGCGTAAACCACGGGAAAGTACGGTTCTGACGCCGCTTTCATGAGTTCCGCCTTGAGGGGTCGGGACGGTGTTACAGTATGAATGGGTGAAGCCCTCACCGTCGGCCGGCCATGTTATCGCGTATTCGATGCGGCCTTCGCCGTCAGGCAGGTCCGCTTTGCCGTAAAAAGGCTTAGGAATGATGGTGTTGCGTTCTTGAAGCGAGTTATCAAGAAAGTCTTTCAAGCCGTTCGGGAACTTAAAGGTTTCTTCCGGCTTGACCTTGCTGTCTTCGGGGATAATGGACGGATCGCATTTCCAGCGGATTTCAACGCCCGAATAGAGATAGGCTTTGGAACGGGCCATTTGAAACAGCCAGCCCGGTTTGAAATGGGCTTTCTTGCCGAAAATTTCAGGGTCGGGGTGAAAGGATACTGTCGTTCCTCTGCGGTTATGGACAGGTCCAAGGTCTTCCAGTTTGGTTGTTGCCACACCTCTGGAGAAGCTTTGTTTGTAGAGTTTTTTATCGCGGGCGACTTCAACCCACATATCGTCGGATAGTGCGTTTACGACGGAGATACCTACACCGTGTAGGCCGCCGGATGTTTCATAGGCTTTGTTCGAGAATTTACCGCCCGAGTGCAGGGTGGTCAGAATGACTTCCAAAGCCGATTTTCCATGGTATTTAGGATGTTCGTCAACAGGGATACCGCGACCGTTATCGCGGATGACCAGTGAATAATCGGCTTCCAGCGCGATTTCAATCCAGTCGGCATGGCCCGCAACGGCCTCGTCCATGGAGTTATCAAGGATTTCGCCCGCAAGGTGGTGCAGGGCACGTTCATCCGTTCCGCCGATATACATGCCCGGCCTTTTACGGACAGGCTCCAGACCTTCTAAGACCTCGATTGAGGATGCATCGTAATCATTTTTGGCGGCAGAACCGGAAGCGAATAAATCGGACATATAATCAGTAACAGAACTTTAAATGTGAGAGGTAAACTATAGTTTACTTACTGCGGCGCTGTTATGAAATCAAGCACTACAGCGGTTTTGAGGCAAAAAACACGTTTACAGTATTCATTCGCCCCTCAAGAATTGGTGTAAACGCCAATAAAAGCTGTGTTATCATGGAGATGGAGTAAATCAACAAGGTGATGTACATGTTCCGGAAGAAATCTGTTTTTGTATTCGTTCTGAGTTTAGGGCTGTTTGTGTTTTCTGCCGACGGGCATGCACAAACAATTAAAGACAAGTTCGCCAAGCCCATGCCCGAGATCGAGATGACAACGATCGCGGATTTCAAAAGCAAGTCCAAAGAAGTTGAACTGGACAGTAAGCGCGCCCCCGAGTTGGGGTTTTACATCCGTGTGCCTGATGGTTGGACGGAAACAACCAAATCCGGGATTGAAAGCGACATCGGACAAAAAGTTCTGAGCGAATTAAAAAGTTTTTACGGTCCTGCAAACCTATATGCTCCGCGAAGCCGCATTACGGTTGAAGCGGTGGAGTTGGATTACGATTTTACGGCCGAGCGTTGGTTTATTCAGTATCTGTTGGCCAACGGTTACAACATTAACGGATTGGATTCTTCCGACCCGATGAAGGCCGATGCCCTTTATGTCTATATCAAGGATTCGGTTAGCTACGCGGCGCGTGCCCGTGCCATCGTGAACGGTACTAAGGTGCTTTTCGCGCAATACCATATTCCGATTGAGCGTTACCAAGAGGAAAAGGTGAATATGGCGCATGTTATCAACTCGTTTGATATCAAAAGACATGTCGAAGATACCGTCGAAGATATGGAGAAATATCAATTCCTTGATATTGCCGAATTCGACTATCCCACATCCTGGAAGCTTAGATCATTGCCGATCCGTTCTATCGATAGAATGAAGGTCGAGCTGTTTAATATTCGAGAGATTGATTCCGGTTGGTACGGTGAAAAGGAACAGCGCCTGGACGGCCAGATTGATGTCAACCTTGTTTCAATTTTTGCTTCCGACACTCTTGAAGACGAGTTTGAAAACTTCAAGGGAGAGATAGAAGGAAAAGGGCTTTCAATGGGCGAAGTGCTCGAGGAAAGGGACGACTTTCTGTTTACGGATGACTTCGATTTTGTGGACACAAAGGTTTATTCTGTGACTGGTCAGCAAGGCAACATGGTGGAGCATGAGTTGTGGGTTACCATCATGTTGGCCGAAGAGTATTATTACTTCGTGACGTTATTCACGCCGTCGAGAGATCATGATTATTTTCTATGGGCGAGAAACGTAGAGAGCTACAAGCTTGTGACGCGCAACCTCAAGCCGCAGAAAGACATCCTGAGTTCAGGGGCTGTTGATACATCTGCAATTGGAAGTGGCGGTTCTGACGAGGACGATCAAGAGGAGTAATACATCTTGTATTCGATCGGGTGGACCATTGTCTCGTATGCTTCGTTTTCTTCTTCTTTGAGGCCGATATAGGCATTCAGCATATCTTCAGTAAAGACATCACCGCGCAGCAGGAAGTCGTGATCCTTGCGCAGGGCGGCTAATGCTGTCCGCAATGAATGGCACACTGTCGGGATTTTGCTGAGCTCTTCTTCAGGCAGGTGATACAGATCTGCTTCTGCGGCTTCACCCGGATGAATTTTGTTCTCGATACCGTCGATACCCGCCATCAACATCGCTGCAAAAGCGAGGTAAGGGTTGGCCGTCGGGTCAGGGAAGCGGATTTCGACGCGCTTGCCTTTAGGAGATGCGCTGTGCGGAATACGACAGCTGGCCGAACGGTTGCGGGCGGAATACGCCAGTAATACCGGGGCTTCATAACCAGGAACCAAACGTTTGTAGCTGTTTGTTGACGGGTTGGTGAACGCGTTTAGAGCTTTGGCGTGTTTGATGATGCCACCAATGTAGTAAAGGGCTGTATCGGACAGGCCTGCGTAGCTTTCGCCTGCAAAAAGAGGTTTACCCGCTTTCCACAAGGACTGGTGAACATGCATACCAGAGCCGTTATCGCCATAGATCGGTTTCGGCATGAATGTCGCGGTCTTGCCGTAACTGTTGGCAACGTTGTGGACCACGTGCTTATAAATCTGAATATTATCGGCACTATCGATGAGTGTTGAGAACTTTATGCCGAGCTCGCATTGGCTTGGTGCGACCTCATGGTGGTGCTTTTCGACTTCGATACCCATAGTTTGCATGACGGTCAGCATTTCACCGCTACGAGTGAGGTCCAGAGTGAACGGAGTGCCGGGTG
>JAESRE010000010.1 GCA_016764775.1 Alphaproteobacteria bacterium | reverse complement strand
GGTCTTGCCCATTTTCGCGCCGCTGGCTGTGGTGAGCAGCGGGGTTGTGAGGGCGAATAAGTGTGCACCATCTGTACGACGTCCGAGTTCAACACCGTTAATGATGTTGCCCCATTGATCGCTTCCGCCCATTTGCAAGATTGTGCCGTAACGTTTTTTCAGCTCCACGAAATCGTAAGCCTGCAAAATCATGTAGTTGAATTCGAGGAAGGTCAGCGGCTGCTCGCGCTCAAGGCGTAGCTTCACGCTGTCAAACGTCATCATGCGGTTGATGGTGAAATGCGGACCGTAATCGCGCAGAAATTCAATGTATTTCAACTCGGACAACCAGTCATCATTGTTGACCATGCGCGCGTCGCTCTCGCCATCGCCGTATGTTAGGTATTTGGCGAAAACCTGTTTGATGCCTTCGATATTTTTGGCGATGCCGTCTTCATCCAGCATCTTGCGGCTTTCGTCCTTGCCGCTCGGGTCGCCGACTTTGGTCGTGCCGCCACCCATCAGGGTGATTGGCTTGTGACCGCATTGCTGTAACCAATACAGCATCATGATCTGCACGAGGGAGCCGACATGCAAAGAATCTGCAGTCGCGTCAAAGCCGATGTAAGCGCTTTGTGTGCCTTCATTCAGCTTTGCATCGAGCGCGTCAAAATCCGAGCACTGATGGATAAAGCCACGTGCTTCTAGGATATTTAAAAAATCTGATTTATATTTCGTCATAACGAAAGATTTATAAGCATGTCGGAAAGCAAAGTCTATAGAAGCATTGGCTTAATGTCGGGAACATCCCTCGACGGTCATATTGATGTCGCGTTGATTGAAACCGACGGTCACGATTACGTGAAGCCGCTGGATGTGTATTTTCACCCGTATGAAATTGCGGCGCGAGATGCCGTGCGCGCCTGTTTCGGCAAGCATGAGGAAGACGCGCAAACCATAGCCGCCGAGAAGTGGGTGACCGATATCCATATCGAAGCGGTGAAGGAATCAGGTTTTGAGGCGGAGTTAGTAGGTTTTCACGGCCAAACCATCACCCATGATCCTGAAAATCATTTTACTTGGCAGCTCGGTGACGGAGAACGCATGGCCAAGGCGTTGGGCGTCGAGACCGTGAATGATTTTCGTACCAATGATGTGAAAGCGGGCGGGCAAGGTGCGCCGCTTGCGCCGCTGTACCATCAGGCGATTATGGCGAAGCAGGACAAACCCGTTTGTGTGCTCAACCTCGGCGGTGTCGCAAATGTGACCTATGTCGGTAAAGACGGCTTGGTGGCATTTGATTGCGGTCCTGCGAATTCGTTGATGGATGATTATATGCGCAACCGTCTGGGGCGGGATTATGATGAAAATGGCGAGATTGCGGCCTGCGGTAAAGCGGACCGTGAGGTGATCGACTCGTTTCTGGAGCATCCGTATTTCAAGCAAAAGCCGCCGAAGTCATTGGACCGTAATGAATTTAAAATCATGCTCGATGCTATGCCGCGTAATCCCGAGGATGCCATGGCGACGTTGGCGATGCTGACGGCAGTCAGTGTGACGGCATCCGTTCAGCATTTTCCCGAACCGCCCGCGCAATGGTACGTATCCGGCGGCGGTGCGAAGAACGGTTTTATTATGCAGTTACTGGCCGATATGCTTCAGCCCGCGAAAGTCGGCAGGATTGAAAAGGCAGGATGTAACGGGGATGCGATCGAGGCGGAATGTTTCGCGTATCTGGCTGTTCGTTCGAAGTTGGGACTGGCTTTGAGTTTGCCGTCTACGACAGGTGTTGCGGATCCGCAAACCGGCGGGGTTCTGCACACGGCTGCATAGGGTGCTCACACGCTAGCGATTAGCTCAGTGAGTTCTCGTCTTCCTCAAGCTGCTTTTTGGCTTCTGCTTCCTCGATCTTCTGGCTTACATATTCTTCAAACTTTTTGCTGAGCTTGAGCTTGTCTTCGGGCGGTAAGGCATCAAACTCTTCCTTTGTCAGGCCCTGTTCTTTCAGCGCTCTTCGGTGGATTTCTCCATATAGTCCCTGAATTCGCCCAGGGCTTTTTCGTAGTCGCTCACTTCCTGTGTGGGGTCCAGTGATGCTTCCTGCGCGATCTGCTGCGTGATGAATGATGTCTTTGCCTGCTCTTGCTGCTGGATTTGCTCGATTGGCTTAATGGCCTCGGCGTTAGAGGTCTGGGCCTCCAAAGACGTGTTCAAAACGGCAGATTTTTCCTCTTTTTCATTGCGTTGCTCGGCAAGATATTCTGCTCTGGCGTTGGATGATTGGGTGGCTTTCGCTAAAAATATCGAGTTGTTTTGGCCGTGCACGGCTGACATTAAGGGATTCATGGCTTCTTCACTTTAAAAAAAACGTTTTTTCCGGTTACTGAAATCTTGCAAATTTCGGGCCAGTTTTTGCTGAAAGCTGGCGTAAAAGCGGTGGACTCACATTACGGGTCGGGCTATACCCGAATTATTGTTGCTTAACGGAGAGAGAGGCTAGTAATGACTACGGATGGGTTGGCCAGAGCGCCTGCAGTTGCCGAGGCGTTTGAGGACGGTGCGGACACGGAATATTCAGCGGAAGTGACAGAGCTTAGACGCGTTCATGATTATGATGCGGCTTTGAGCATGAATACGGGGCTGACGGATGAAGCCCTCGCGGCCGTCGGTGTTGACCGATACAAATATGTACGCATGGGCGAGAACGGTCGTTATGAATCTGTAACCGTAGAAGCACAGGAAGGCGAAGATCGGCAGACGATGGGCTTTAAAGAGGCTTTACGTGCCAATAAAGGCATTTCTGACGATAGTCTAGCCGAACTGGGTATTGAGAGAGACGCATTGGTCTCTGATATAAATTGATAAAAACTGCGACACATGAACACATTGCCGAGGCCGCCGAAATTCTGAAAAACGGCGGTCTTGTTGGTATGCCGACCGAAACTGTATACGGTCTGGCTGCGAATGCGCTCGACGGGAAGGCGGTCGCCAAGATATTCGAGGCCAAGGGCCGTCCTGCGTTTAATCCTCTGATTATCCATGTATCCGATATGCGTCATGCGCAGGAGTACGGCGAGATGAGCGAGTATGCTCAAATTCTTGCTAATGCCTTCTGGCCCGGTCCGTTGACCCTGATCGTACCGCGCAAAACGGACAGCGGTATTTCCGATCTGGCGACAGCGGGACTGGATACGGTTGCCTTGCGCGAGCCCTCTCATCCGGTTGCCCAAGGACTTATCAAAACGTCCGGCTTGCCGATTGCCGCGCCGAGTGCAAATAAATCCGGCTCACTTTCGCCGACGACACCTGCCCATGTTCATGACTCGCTGGGTGATGCGGTTGATATGATTTTGGCGGCAGGTGCATGCACGGTCGGTCTGGAATCCACCGTTCTGGATGTTAGCGGTGTCGTCCCCGTAATCTTGCGCCCGGGTGCAATTACGGCGGAACAAATCGGTGAGTTGCTGGGGTTGGAGATAGCAATCGCCGAAGCGGAGAATGAAGCGCCGAAATCGCCAGGGATGCTGCTTAAACATTATGCGCCGAACACGCCTGTGCGTCTGAATGCCATTGATCTTGAAGAGGGGGAGGCTTTGCTCGCTTTCGGGTCCGATAAATTCATGGGTATAAAAAACGGGGGCAGAGCCGCCGATTTGCCCGACGAGATGCGCCGAAATTTAAGCGAAGAGCAGGATTTGCAGGAAGCGGCCGCCAATCTGTTTTCCATGTTGAAAGAGCTTGATCAAAGCGGTGCTTCAACCATTGCCGTTATGGCTATACCGCAAATAGGTATTGGGGTTGCCATCAATGATCGCTTGAGCCGCGCGGCGAAAAGGGATTAAGATACCCGGCTATGAACAGAATACTTGTCACCGGAGCTGCCGGATTCATCGGTCATGCCTTTACCAAGCGCCTACTGGAAGTCGGCGTTGATGTTTTGGGCATCGACAACCTCAATGATTATTATGATGTTGAGCTGAAAAAGGCGCGTCTGGCCGATATTCAGGGGTTCGAGACATTCGAATTCGAGGAATTGAACCTTGCCGATCGTGAAGGTATGGAACAGGTTTTCAAAAGCTGGAAGCCTAAAGCGGTGGTGAACCTCGCGGCGCAGGCGGGCGTACGCTATTCAATAGATCATCCGCATGCCTATGTCGATTCCAATGTGCAGGGGTTTTTGAATGTTCTTGAGGGGTGTCGCCACAACAACGTGAAGCACCTGATTTTTGCCTCATCGTCCTCTGTCTATGGTGCAAACACGACCGTTCCCTTTGCTGTGTCTCACAATGTGGATCACCCGATTTCCTTGTACGCGGCCACGAAAAAGGCCAACGAGTTGATGGCGCACAGCTATTCGCATTTATACCGTTTGCCGTGTACAGGGCTTCGTTTCTTTACCGTGTACGGGCCGTGGGGACGTCCCGATATGGCGTATTTCAAATTCACTAAAAAGATTTATGCAGGTGAGCCGATCGATATTTACAATGACGGGGATATGCAGCGCGACTTCACTTATATCGATGATATTGTGCAGTCCATGCTCGGGTTGATGGATCATATTCCACAGCCGTCCGATGCATGGGACCCGCAAAAGCCTGATCCTTCATATAGCAACGCTCCGTATCGTTTATATAATATAGGAAACAACAATCCCGAGCCTTTGATGGACCTGATCAAGTTTCTGGAAGAAGAAACTGGGATCGAGGCAAAGAAGAACTTCATGCCGATGCAGCCCGGCGATGTGTATGCGACATATGCGGATACGGATGCGCTGGTCAAGGATATCGGCTTTAAACCGTCAACATCGTTAAAGGACGGTATTCACCGCTTTATGGAATGGTATAAAATGTTTTATGATGTTGAGGCCGAGCAGAAGAAAGCCGTCGCAGAATAATCAAAGTATAGCTATGGAACGCGTTCGATACATCTTGTCATGGATTTTATGGCCCGCGCTGATGACCATTTGCATGGTCGCAACCGCCTATGGCTTTGAGGCGGGCTATCCCATTATCACATTCAATATCTGTTACGTGTTTTTGATTGTTGCGTTGTTCTTGCTGGAAAAATACATGCCGCATGAGCGCGAGTGGCTCAAACCCGATGGTCAGAACTTTGCTTCGGTCATGCACACGGTGTCCAGCAAAGGCAGCGTCCAGTTGCTGTTTATGTTTAGCGGGGTTATCGGTCTGGCGGAATTTATTACGCCTGCATCCGAGCCGGGTTTCGGCATATGGCCGCGTGAATGGCCGATGTGGGCGCAGGTGATCATGGGCGTGACGCTCGCCGAATTCGGACTGTACTGGGTTCACCGTCTGGGCCACACGACGGCGTGGATGTGGCSTTTCCATGCAGTGCACCATTCGGTGACCAAGCTCYGGTTCCTGAATACGGGCCGTTTCCATTTCGTCGATAGTCTGGCCAGTATCATCATCGGTTTGGCTATTTTGCTGCCGCTGGGTGCGCCGATGGAGGTCGTTCAGTGGTTGACCGTGATTACCGCCTTTATCGGCATTCTGACCCATTGCAATGTCGAAATGCGGTTCGGGCCGATTAACTACGTATTCAACACGCCCGCATTGCACCGTTGGCATCATTCCAAGCAGTTGTTCGAGGGCAACCGCAATTACTGTGAAAATGTCATGTTATGGGATCATGTCTTCGGCACGTTTTATCATGCGGATTACCGCCCGCCCGCTGATATCGGGATGAGCGATTACATGCCCGAAAAGTTTATCCACCAACTGATCTGGCCGTTTCTGAGCGTGAAACAGAAGAAGAAGATTGTGCCCGAATATGAGCATATCCCGTTCGGATATGAAGACAGGGCGGAATCCGAAGCACAACGCCTTGCCAAACTCGAAGCCGTCAGAGGCGCAGCCGAATAGGTCTGCAGTTCAAGAAACTTTACAACTCCAGCGTGATCCTGCATTTTGGCTTGTATGAGCAAAACCGCTTTCATTACAGGCATTGCCGGACAGGATGGCGCGTATCTCGCGCAATTTCTACTCGGCAAGGGCTATAAGGTTCACGGCCTTGTCCGTTGGGACAGCGCGTCCGAGCCGTATGAAGGTAGAAGCCGCATCAACGCCTTGCGTTTGAACAGCCAGAACCTGACGCTGCATATGGGCGATATTACGGATGCGAATGCGCTCACCGCCTTGATCAAAAAAATCAAACCTAACGAGATTTATAATCTGGCCGCACTTTCACAAGTGCATGTCAGCTTTCAAACACCGGCATCCACGCTGGATATCAATACCAACGGTACGCTGAATATATTGGAGGCCGTGCGCATTCTGGGGCTGGAAAAGTCCGTGCGCATCTATCAGGCATCCTCCTCGGAAATGTTCGGCTCCACGCCGCCGCCGCAAAACGAACACAGTTCGATGATGCCGTGCAGCCCGTATGGCGTGGCGAAGCTCGCGGCCTATCATCTCGCTCGTACATACCGTGAGGCTTACGGCCTGTTTGTATCCAACGGCATTCTCTTCAATCATGAAAGCCCGCTGCGCGGTGAGGATTTCGTAACCCGTAAAATCGCCCGTGCGGTTGTTGAATTCGAACAAGGCCGCACAGAGCCGCTAAAGCTCGGTAATCTTGATGCCATGCGCGATTGGGGCTTTGCCGAGGATTTTGTCAAAGGTATGTGGTTGATGCTTCAGCAGAAAATGGCCGATGATTTTGTGCTGTCTTCGGGTGAAGCGCATAGCGTGCGGACATTCGTCGAACGTGCTTTTTCCTATATCGGTGTTGAAATCGATTGGCAGGGCGAAGGCGAGAGCGAGCAGGGTATCGATGCACAGAGCGGTCGTGTACTGATTACCATCGATGCGCAGCTCTTCAGGCCGCTGGAGGTGAATTATCTGCTCGGTGATGCGTCAAAGGCCGCTAAAACACTAGGGTGGGCACCCGAAACAGATTTTGAAACATTGATCGGTCTAATGATCAACGAAGAACGCAACATTTCCCAAAACGGTTCAGGACCATGGCTGAAGGCTGGCTAGACGCGCCACTTATCCTCAAGGATAAACGTATATGGGTAGCGGGACATACGGGTCTCGTCGGCTCTGCTGTCGTGCGACGTTTACAGGATGAAGACTGCGAAATTCTGACGATCGGGCATGACCAGCTGGATCTGCGCAACCAGAAAGAAACCCTGAAATGGGTGCATTCTCATAAACCCGATATGGTTGTTCTCGCTGCGGCACGGGTCGGCGGCATTCTGGCCAATGACCGTAATCCTGCGGAATTTCTTTACGACAATTTGATGATCGCGACGAATGTCATTCATGCCGCGCATCTATGTGAGGTTGAAAAGCTGCTGTTTCTCGGCTCATCTTGTATCTACCCAAAAGCTGCGCCACAGCCGATCGAGGAAAGCGCTTTGCTTTCAGGGCCGCTGGAGCCGACGAACGAAGCCTATGCGGTGGCCAAAATAGCGGGTGTTAAATTATGCCAATCCTACCGCAAGCAATACGGGCGCGATTTTAACGCGGTCATGCCGTGTAATCTGTATGGTCCGGGTGATTTATTCGATGAAACAACATCGCATGTCATTCCCGCTTTGATGCTGAAATGTCATCTGGCCAAGACACAAGGCGAGAATGCGATTGATGTCTGGGGCAGCGGTAATCCGTTACGGGAATTCATGTATGCGGATGACCTCGCCGATGCGTTGGTCTTTACGCTGCGGCATTATTCTTCGGGTGAAATCCTGAATATCGGCGCGGGGGAAGACGTATCCATCAGTGATCTCGCAGCACAGGTTGCCGAGGCTGTCGGTTTTGAAGGCGAGTTACGTTTTGATGCGTCCAGACCCGACGGTGTCTTTCGCAAGTTGATGAACAGCGAACGTATCCACCAAGCGGGCTGGGCCCCGCAGACCGCCTTACGGGACGGATTAGCACAAACTTATGCATGGTTTTTGGACCAAAACAGCAGTATAAGTAAAGCTACGTCGTAGATACGTAATCTTAAACAAATATTTGTTAGACTGAATTAATGAATACTGAAGCAAGTGCATCGTCAGGCGCCCCGTCACAGGGAGAGGACCGCCGAAAGAATAAAAACGCCGAAGAGTATTTCAACGCGCAATTCGAAGCATCACCTACCTATGTACAGCCCGGAGAGGTTGTGTGTACGGACCGTGAGGACGAAATGCTGGTCTCTACGGTCGGTTCGGGTGTCCTGCTGAGCTGCTATGATCAGGAATTGAAACTGGGACTGATGAGTTACATCGTGTTGCCGACAGGCGTTCTTGATACTTTTCCGTTTCTGGATAAAGCCGATCAGACATTGGTGAAGAAGGCTTTTCAGCCTTTGGAAGACGCAATTCAGGAGATGCAAAACCGTGGAGCCGCCAAAAACCGTCTGCGCATTCGTCTGTTTGGCGGGGTGATTCGCGAAGATGACGAGGCGGACCGCGGTTTAAAGAATACGGTTTTCGTACAGGAATATCTGTTCCGCAAAGGGTTACAGGTGTTTAATGCCGATGTCGGCGGTCCGTTTATCCGCCGTGTTCACTTTTTCCCGACTACCGGCCGTGCGGTTAGACGGCTGCTAAAACGTGCAGATGACTATGCGCAAATGGACAAGCTGGAACACGATTTTAACCAAAATATTACAACTAGTGACTAGGCTATTGCATATTAGTTTTTAGTTTATTGTAATATAACGATTTTTTCCGTTTTTTGTTGACACCGAACCCCCTCCCTGCATAATTTATTCATTCCTTAAAGGAGAGATGAGGAGGAGGAGAGAAAAAATGTCGATGTGTTGCATAAAATCGGTATTGCGTCGGTCATTAATTTCCAAGAATTGGGAATCAAACATCAATCAAGTGTCTGTTGAACCATGCGACACGCAGGAAGACCCCACAGGATATAAAGCGGTTTTCTTCGTGAAAGAAAAAATCAACGGCAGCAGTTTTGATAGATTTAAAACACACAGCTTCGCGATCGGAGCTTCATATTTGTTGAAACGGCAGGAAAACCTGCAAAAGGCGGGCTATGCCGCGCCTATGACGCATAAAGCCATTCATATTATAGAGAATAAAATGGGTTCACGTCTGCCTATGGCATTGGCGTAAATTCTTTGGGGGCGAGGGGAACTTATTAACCGCTTTCCTTGCGAAAAGCCTGAATTGCACTGCCAAATTCAGGCTTTTTTGCTATGCTGGTGGTGAGGTTTCAAACATTCACGTCTTCAAAAAATCCTATGGCCAAATCTGATAAGCAATCTACCAATCATGTCTTAATGATTGAACCGGGCAGTTTTTTCGCCAATCCCGAAACCATGGAAACCAATGCCTATCAGGTTGAAGGCATGGAAGACCGCGAAGAAACCACCCGCAGGGCGATTGCCGAATTTCGCGGTTTGCGCGATGCGCTGGTTGAAAGCGGCGTGAATGTCACGAGTGCCAAAGGCTTGCCGGGCAGCCCCGACATGGTCTTCCCGAACTGGTTTTTCTCCTTGCCCGAACGGCGCTTGATGTTGTGTCCGATGCTGAACCAGAACCGTCGTGATGAACGTGACCCCGCGCTGGTCAAACTGTTGGGCAAGATGCACAAGGAACTGGTCGACTGGACCAACTACGAAGATTTTGATTTGTCGCTGGAAAGCACGGCGAGCATCGTTTCCGACCGTGTGAATGAAAAATGCTTTGCCGCGATCTCCGCCCGCACGGATGAGGGGCTGGCGCGTAAATGGGCTGAATATGTCGATTATGACCTGCATGTGTTCCGTACGAAAAGCCATAAGGGTATTCCCGTGTATCACACCGATTGTGTGATGTGGATCGGCACCACTTTGGCGGGCCTGTGCACGGAATGCATCGTCGATTATGACCGACAGCGTGTTCTGTCAACCTTGCGCACAGACCATGAGGTGCTTGAGTTTAATAACGAGCAGTTGCGTAGCTTTTGCGGCAATGCTCTGGAAGTGCGCGGCGCGAATGACGAAAAGATGTTGGTTTTGTCTAAAAAAGCACTCGGTGCATTGGATGACCGCCAGATTGAAATCTGCCACGAGCATTTTGCGAAACTCATTTTCGCTCCCCTTGAAACACTCGAGCAATATGGCGGCGGCTCGGCCCGTTGCATGCTTGCAGAGCTTTTCTAAAGCCTTTTCTCCTTAAAGCTAAATTGCCGCAAATGTTTATGCATTTTTTTGTTTGACATTATGCATAACGGTTGTTAAAACTCCCCCTAAATTACAGAAAATAAGCATAAAAATGCATAATTTATTCGCACTCTCTCCAAACAGTGAGTAAATTATCTTTTATATGCAGATCGGAAGAACGGAATTATTACGCGCTTGAGCGCTGTTGCCTAAAATTATAGCTCACCCCCTTGAGCTGTTCTCCCCCCAAAGGCAATAACGTGAGTGTAATGATCGAGGCCAGTGTCTAGTTCCGCATTGGCTCGTAGCGTAACTTGGAACCCCACACACGCCTGAAGTCTGGAGCCTAGCTCCAGACTTCTTTTTCTTTTTAAGGATTGGTTTTAAGCCGCTTTCTTGTCGCCCAGCAGATCTTCACGGCGCAGGAGTGCATCAGGGTCGGCGTCGCGGCCGCGGAAGTTGCGATACAGGATGCTCGGGTGCTGTGATCCGCCCTTCGACAGGATGTGCTCCTTATAGGCATCGGCTGTGGCCGTATCGTAAAGGCCTTTTTCAAGGAACAACTCGAACGTGTCCGCGTCCAGAACTTCCGCCCATTTATAGCTGTAGTAACCGGCTGAATAGCCGCCTGCGAAAATGTGAGCAAAGCTGGAAGAGAACGGCCCGCCCAAGCGCGGGAAGAGGGAGGTGTCCTTTGTGTGCTCGTCTTCAAACTCGCCGATGTCGCCGATACTGTTCGGGTCGACCGTGTGGTAGGCGATATCCAGATATCCGAAATTGACCTGGCGCAATCCGCCCCAGCCCGCCATGAAGTTTTTGGCTTTGCGGACTTTTTCGATTAGCTCTTCGGGGATTTTCTCACCCGTTTCATAATGACCGGAAACGAGGTCGAGTGTTTCTTTCTCATAGCACCAGTTTTCCTGAACCTGAGACGGAAGCTCGACGAAGTCCCACAGCACGGATGTGCCCGAAACGGAACGGTATGTAACCTTGGATAACAGCCCATGGATGGCATGCCCCATTTCATGGAACAGGGTCAGAACCTCGCCGTGGGTGATCAATGACGGGCGGTCGGATGTCGGTTTGGTGAAGTTACATACGATCGCAATTACCGGGCGTTCGACTTTGCCGTTATACAGGCCCTGTCCGCGATATGCGGTCATCCATGCGCCGTCTTTCTTGCCTTTTCGCGGGAAAAAGTCGCCGTACAATGTGCCTACGAAATCACCGCTATCCTTTTCATAGAGGTCGAAGGCCTGCACGTCTTTATGCCACAGCTGGTAATTGTCAGCCTTTTTGAATTCAAGGCCGAACAGTTTGCTGAAATGTTCGAAACATCCGCTCAAGACTTTATTCAGCGGGAAGTACGGGCGCAAATCTTCGGAGGAAAAGTCGAACAGCTTGTGTTTGAGTTTCTCCGCGTAATAGGCAACGTCCCATGGTTTCAACTCATCCAGCCCGTGTTCGTTGGTCGCGAATTCTTTCAGACGTTTCAGGTCCTCTTCGGCGGCGGGTTTGTAGGCCGCTTTGAGTTTGTCGAGGAAGCTTAAAACCTCTTCCGGCTTTTGCGCCATGCGGCGTTCGAGCACGTAATCGGCATGGTTTTTATAGCCGAGTAATTTCGCGCGTTCATCTTTGAAAGCCACGATGCTGCGGATGTTTTCGGAGTTATCGTATTCGTCTTCCCATGCGCGGTTGGTGAATGCACGCCACATTTTTTCGCGCAAATCACGGTTGTCGGCATATTGCACAAAGGGGATGTAGCTGGGGTAATCCAGCGTGAATAGCCATTTACCTTTATAGCTTTCGTCTTCTTCGGCGCGTTCATCGGCGGCATGTTTGGCGGCGGAGATCGCGCTGTCGGGCAGGCCGGCGAGATCGGCTTCATCATCGATAATCATTTCGAAGGACTCGGCCGATTTTTTGGCGTTGTTCATGAAAGACGGGCCGAGCGTTGATAATGCTTCGTTGATTTCACGAAGGCGCTGTTTCTTGTCTTTGTCCAGCATGGCACCGCCGCGGACGAAGTCCTTGTAGCTTTCTTCCAGAACGGTCATTTGTTCCGCGGTCAGGTCGAGTTCATCGCGTTTGTCGTACACGGCTTTAACGCGGGCGAATAATTCTTCGTCCAGAATGATGTCGCTGGAGAAGTTGGAGCAAACGGGACCGATTGTTTCGGCCAGTTCATGTAGTTCGTCACCGCCCATGCATGACAACTGGTTGTAAAAGACGCCTGTGGCCTGTCCCAGCAGTTCACCGGCACTTTCCATCGCTTCGAGCGTGTTTTCGAATGTCGGCTCGTCAGGGTTGCTTTTGATCTTGTCGTAGTTCTCGCGTGCCTGCGCGATTGCCTCTTCCACGGCTGGCATATAGTGGTGATTGTCGATCTCTTCGAACTGTGGTGCGTGGTTCGGTAATGTGGAAATTTGCAATAGCGGGTTATCGGTCATGATGGTACTCTTGTTGTTATCTTCAGATTAATATAGACGACCCGATGTTTGGCACAAGACCGCTCGATATGAATTCACAGGAAAAGCGCTCTCCGAAAGGGAGAAAAGGCGCGCCTGTCTCGCGTGAATTCGACGATGTGTATTTCAGTATCGATGACGGTCTGGCCGAGAGCGAATACGTGTTTCTGGACGGAAACGGCTTGCCGCGCGGCTGGCGGAACAGGGATTACTACACGATTGCCGAAACGGGCTTCGGCACGGGCTTGAATTTTCTGGTGGCGTGGAAACGTTTCGAGGAAACGGCGACGCCGCATCAAAAATTGCATTTTATTTCGATTGAGAAATTTCCGTTGGATGCGGA
This sequence comes from Alphaproteobacteria bacterium, assembly GCA_016764775.1. Classification (GTDB taxonomy): domain Bacteria; phylum Pseudomonadota; class Alphaproteobacteria; order Micavibrionales; family Micavibrionaceae; genus TMED27. The sequence goes on along the minus strand of JAESRE010000010.1, from coordinate 1,850 downwards.
GGAGATCGAGTTGCACCTGCAACCGTGGAAAGAAGTCTTCGAAGGCTATCTTAAAAAGCTACTGGCGGTATATCCGTTCGTTACACCCGGGTTTCACCGTGTGATGATTAATCGGCGCGTGATGCTGACATTGGTTTTTGATGATGTGAATGTCGCTTTGCCGCAAATCAGCGCGGACGTGGATGCATGGTTTTTGGACGGATTCAAGCCGTCGACAAATCCCGAAATGTGGACGGACGAGGTTTTCAAGAATGTCGCCCGCCTCAGTAAACCGGGCACGCGGTTTTCGACATTCACGGCTGCCGGCGCGGTTCGACGCGGGTTGAACGATGTCGGTTTTGCGGTCGAGAAGACCAAAGGTTATGGACGAAAGCGTGATATGACGATCGGGGTTTATAACCCCGAACTCGTGTTAGGAGAGCCTGCTTGAAAGTAGCGATTGTCGGTGGTGGATTGGCCGGATGTGCTCTGGCCCATATCCTCGACTTTGTCGGGGCGGAACCCGTGATCTTTGAAAAAGGCCCGTCATTGGCCAGCGGCGCTTCGGGGAATTCCATCGGCCTCTATAATCCGCGCTTTACCGCCGAGCGTACACCGCAAAGTGATTATTACGCGTCTGCTTTTTCCGCCGTTTTACGCCGCTTTTCCAAGCTTGAGGATGTTGACTGGAACCCGAGCGGTGCGCTTCACTTGATCAATGACGAGAAGAAGAAAAAGCGTTTTTACCAAACCGTTGATAGCTGGGGCTGGATGCCCGAAACCATGAATATTGTAGATGCCGACGCGGCCAGCGAGATAGCGGGCGTGGAATTGCGCCATGAGGCTATGTATCTGCCGCAATCGGGCAGTGTTTCCCCCGTTAAGCTGTGCCGTGCCTATACGGCCGGTGTGGATTTTCACCTGAATGCGCCCGATGAAGCGTGGCGTGACATAAATGCGGATGCGGTTGTGTTGGCATGCGGTCCCGCTGTGCGGGAGTATCTTCCCGATTTACCGATCGGCACCGTGCGGGGGCAAATCACGGAAGTGGAGGCGAGTGAGAAATCGTCCGAGATCAAGACTGCAATTTGTTACGGCGGATATATGTCCGCGCCTGTGAATGACATGCACATTGTCGGGTCAACATTTCAACGCTGGCTGGATCACAGTGACCTGATCGAACAGGATGACGTCGATAACATGAATAAAATGGCGGCGCATATTTCCGGAATGGAAGAGGGGCTGAATATTATCGGCAGCCGTGCATCGGTGCGTGCAACGTCGCAAGATCATTTCCCGATCGTCGGTAAGGCACCTGCTAATGATCTGGGTATCGATAATCTCTATGTTTCCGCCGCGCACGGCTCACATGGAATTTTGAGCACGTTTATGGCGGCCAAGCTGTTGACCGACATGATCACGGATCGCCCGTATTCCTTGAGTATGGATACGGTGAGTGCTCTAAGTCCAGGGCGGTTTTAACATGCTGGTATTGCTTGCGGTTTTCTGGTAGCACAATGCGATGATCTGGGCGCTGTTGATATTTCCGTTTTGTGCGTTTCTCGCTGTCGGCGTCTCTCTGCCGCTATTGCGGAAAGTCGCACCTAAATTCGGGTTGGTCGACGTGCCGGGCGGACGCAAGGATCACGTCGGCAAAGTCCCGCTGATCGGCGGTATTGTTATCTTTCCCATTTTTATAGCTTTATCGATCATTCAGGGTGACAGCGTGGCGGAAATGTGGCCGCTTTACACCGCTATTGTGCTGCTGATGGTTACGGGTGCTGTGGATGACCTGAAGCATATGCCTGCCTATGTGAAGTTCGTGATCCAGTTTGTGGCGGCGACGCTTATTGTTATTCCGGGCGGGGCGG
>JAESRE010000128.1 GCA_016764775.1 Alphaproteobacteria bacterium | reverse complement strand
CGTTGAAGGGAATCTGGGAGATGGAGATGGCGGCTGATGCGCCGATCATGCCCAGTACCTCGGGCGGGTTCTCCATGTCGGACGAAAGGATTGTCAGGGTGATCTGGATATCGCCGGCTCGAAACGTATCGAGACAGGCTTGATGGCTATCGCCGCACATACAAATGACAACACGCCCGCGGGTGTGCAGCCGAAAATGATTTCTGCCCGATACGAGCCCGTGTCCATAAAACGCAATGCGCCATGGTCCATCCAGATCGGCGCCTTTACAAGCCGTGCGTCCTCGGACAGAGCCGTGCGGAATGTCCTGAACAAATTGCCCGCACCCTATTCGAAAGCGCAGCCCGTCATCGCGCCTCTTAAAACAGCCGACGGATGGCTGTACCGCGGACGGTTAACCGGCTTTACCAAGGACGAAGCTCTCGCCGCATGTAACTTCGTGTCGGATTGCTTGCCGGTCGCTCCGCAGAACTAGCGGACCCTTTTATTTTTTCATGAATATATTGATGGGTGGACGATCGCCCCGATCGGGCTTTGTGCCGACTATTCTTCCAGCCTGATGATCTTGGGCTTGGGCTTGGCGCTCTCGCGAAGGTCACGGCTGTTAATCTCGATAATGTAATCGAAAGCAGCGACAACACGCTGGGCTTTGATATCAACGATGCGCAGGCTGACATCCATTTCACCGCCGCGACGGGTGGTGTTACCTGAAAGCACAAAGTCAGGTGTCTCCCCGTCCGTGATTGTCGGTTTGAGGTAGTTGGTTTCCACCGATCCCGCGACCTTGGACAGGTCCATACGGTAACCGAGTTGCGACAGGCGCACGCCAATCTGTTCGGGAATACGGCGGTTGATGTCAGGAGAAGCCAGCGGCTGGACGTTATCTGTCAACGGTTCGGCAATGATGAGATCATAACGGCGATTAATAAACGCATCGGCTTGCTGGATCAGGTAGTCAGCCGCCGCATAGTTCTTTTCAATCAGTACGGTTTCATCGCGGTCAAAGACCCCCATGCCCGCAGCACCCAGAGCCGTGCCACCTAAAACGGCAGGGCCACAGGCACTGAGACCCGCCATAGCGACAACGCCGCTCAACAGAACAAGAAGTTTTGAATATGGCTTAGTCGTTGTAGCCATCAAGCTCGCTTTCAACGAATTCGGCCGGTTCGCGTTCACCGGGAAGCGCGTTCTTCGGGCGTGCATGCGGTGCTACGTAACCTGTCGGTTTGTATCCGTGCAGCGGCACGTCATATACGGCCGATACCCGCATATCCAGAACATCGTCACCGGGGAAACCGAGAACCAGTTCCAAAGGTTTTGTGTCAGGAGAATAGCTGTTGTCGGCGTTGTAGTATGGAATGTCATCATTGTAATCATCTTCATACAAAACATCTTCGCCCAATTCCGGATCATATGCGGAGTAGTACAGCACGGTGGCATCGGGATGCTCGGTATCAGCGGTGATCGTGTAGCCCGCATCCATCAGTTCTTCACCCAGCACATAGGCGAAGGTTCCGCTAAAGGCGCTTGGCTCCATGTCAGTTGTCAGAACAACCGGACCGGCAGGGCGCATGCCGTTTGCTTCAGCGCGTAAAACCAGATCGCTGACGGCGTCGCTCCATTTATCCATGACGCGTGCCTGCTTCTCTTCGGAATATTCGTAACCGATCGGCGCAGGCTCGGGCCCGGCGGGAGAATTGTATTTGTTATGATGATATGTGTAGCCCGAAGGAATGAATGTCGGGTCCCACATAGGCTTGCACGCGGCGACTAAAACAACGCACGAAGACAGCAAGAGAATATGACGCATGAGAATCCTTTTCGAAAAGTAATACTGAAGCCAGCCTGCCGAAAGGCCGTAAGTAGTTCACAACAAATATAACAACTCTGGCTTAAAGCGTATAGAGCTTTTCGAAAGTGAGGTGATTAGAAGGTTTCAGGCAGAGGATAATGCCTTGGTGCGGCCCTGATTGGACAGCCACATGAGAATTTTATCGCCGGTACCGCATTTCGAGCACCGCAGATCGCCGTCGGCAATGGCCTTTTTTACGTGCTTGGACCCGTAACGGCTGACCAGATCCTCGAAATACAGCGCTGAATTCTCAGAGCCGAAATAAATTTCCAATGTTAAAAAGTCTGAAAGCATATGAACGCCCCTTTCGTTCAAGTATGTGGAACACAGTTGTTAGTGATAATCATTCTCATCTAGAAATCATATTTTTGCAATATTGTTTGTGCAAATAACCACAGCTAATTTTGTTCATTGTTAGCCCTTTCCTAAGCAATTTCATTCATAATAAGATGGTAACAGCGTAGAATACGCGCTAAATGTAGAAGGATTCTGCATGGTAAACATCGCTGGAAACATACTCCCACCGTCGCTTGCGCGGCAGGTGACAGCGTTGCAGTCAACTGCGCGAACCCTTGATAACGTCCAGCTACAACTTGCGACCGGATTACGCATAAACAGCGCTCTGGATGACCCGCAAAACTTCTTCGCTTCCTTTTCCCTGAAAAACCGCGCTGCCGATCTGACCCGTTTACTCGACGGTATCGGACAAAATATCCGTACAGTGGAGCTTGCCACCGAAGGTCTGCGCGCATCCGAACGCATTATCGATCAGGCCGAAGCCTTCGTTTCCGATATCCGTGAAGATTTTGAAGCCGGCAATCCGCCTGCCGTCATCAATGACGCCTCCACCATGCTGACCACCCAAATCGATGACATTCTGGCGGCCGACCCGACGGCCATACATCTGGGCGGCGGCGTTATCGTACAGCAATTCACCACGGTCGGGACAACCTCCTTTACGGTCGCCGATGGTGTCACCGATCTGGACTATCTCATCGTTGGCGGTGGCGGTGGTGGCGGATCAAGCACATCTTTCAGCACAGCCGGTTCGGGCGGCGGTGGTGCGGGCGGTGTACTGTCGGGCACCATGAACGTGACGGCGGGTCAATCACTGGACGTCGTTGTCGGTGGGGGCGGTGCCGCCGGTGC
>JAESRE010000127.1 GCA_016764775.1 Alphaproteobacteria bacterium | reverse complement strand
TATGAAATTTAGATCCCAAATAGAGTCTTTTTGGCTTCTCGAAGGACGAAAAGTCCTGAGGAAGGTAAAAAGGGCTCTAATAAAGATTATGAATTTTGGACTACCTCTACATTTTGACCTTGAAAAAGGTCAAAATGCCTTAAATTGGGACTAGGCTTTGCCCAGATTAAGGCATTTTAGGGTCCAAGGGACCCTAAAATGGTGATCCAATTCTTCCCACTCAGGACTTTTCGTCCTTCGGTGGTCCAGAATTAGGTATCTCACCCCTAAAGGGGCTAGGAACTCTGCTTCCTTTTCTCATCTGGGGATCCCAGATTAAGGCATTTTGGACAAATCATTGTCCAAAATGTAGATATTTGACCCAATTTGATGATAAAAATCTAGTCTGAGGGTAAAAAACATAGTCTACAGATCCAAGATTTGCTCAAATTAAATTGAGCAAATCTCCCTAGTATCTATTTGTGGACTACTTAAAAGATCCTCTTTTTGAGGATCTTTATGAGGTCGATCAAGACCTCCCCCTTTATCCCCCTCCTAAAAGACGACCTAAATCTCAAATTCAAGCCAAAACCAAAAGGTAGGTGACCGAGCAGGAGATTTAAGCCATTGATTCGACTACAACTTTTCCGAAAATTAGTCCTGCGAGGGGTAAAAAACATAGGCTAGGTATTTCAATTTTCCCTATCAAACTTCTGATTTGTCTCATTTTGACCTCATTTCAGCTATCTCAGACATGGATTTTGACCATTGATCTGATTTCTGACCTCAAAAACACATCTAGATCTATTGTTTGACTTAATTTTGGAACCCTTTTTGAGAGGGTACTTAACCTCTCCTCAAAACTCTTTTAGCCATATCTCCATAAAGCCCTCGCTAAGCTCTATTCGACCTCTCGAACCACTTCAAATCTCTCCAAAACTTCTCAAAATTTGTCAAAATACATCAAATTGAAGGTCAAAATTGATCAAAACTGGTGAAAATTTCTGAAAATACTCATTTTGGAACTCCTTTTGAGAGACTCTTTAAGACAGCTTATGAGATATTCGATTGAAACTCCCAATATTCACTCGCTAAATCATCAACAACCATAAACAACCTCTAACATACCCTCAAATTATGGTCAAAATCACTAAATTTCATCATTTTGAGAGGTTTTTAATGACTACTCAACAGCTACTAACACCTCATAATCGATATTCTAAGACTTTCCTCTAAGCTACTCAAAACCTCCTTCAAGATACATCTCAAAAACAGCTCAAAAAGAGGTCAAAATCGGGAAAACATGCATCATGAGCATGTCTGTTTTCAAAAGTTGCCTTGTTTTGATGTTTTGAAACCTCAATTTCGATGTATGTGAACTCTTTTGGACCATAGATTTGAGACTCCATATGGTCTCTCAAAGGTAGACCCCTACAAATACCTCGCTCATGTGTTACTTCACATTCCATACTCTCAAATTACCTTTCAAAATGTTCATAATCTGCTATTTTCGTCTTGTCTGAAGTCTAAATGTGATCTCAAATTGTCTACACCACTAGAGAAACTCTCAATTTTGCTACACATGCTCTCGAATTGAAAGTTACGTAAAATCCAGTTAAGTTGAAAGCCAAATCATCTCTTGAGGACGTAGTTTGCTCACCTGAGAGCTAAAGCCAAACAACCAACATCGCTAGGGCCACCCCAAAAAGCGCTATTGGTATCGCAGAGACTGTAGATCCCAAACTTGAAGCAGCTGTACATCGAGCCATAAATCGAATTCCATGTTGTACAAAGGCAAACTTTCCTAATATCGGGAGCATAGTACCGGTAGAAAGGTTGATACTTCCAAAGGTAGGCATAGAACGGATAGCAAGTTTACGACTTAGGAAAATGGAGACAAGTACAAATCCGAATAGAGTGCTACCTGAAGCTGCAGGATTATGACCACCACTGACGAAACCAGCAGGTCCAGCAATGCCAACAGCGAATGCCATGAGTGTCACAGCCATAAGCCAAGGCAAAAAGTCTGTGGTATTGGCTGAAGGGATTGTTTTGAGGTTACTGGTACTTCGAATCCCAAGTATCCAAACTACCAAGAATCCAAAACCCACAACAATACCTACGATGAATTGAGAAGTGCTTGAAGATCAGCCAACAAGATCGATTCCATGCTTAGCTGAGGCATAAGACGTTCCTCCTAATCCAACGAGAAAGAGAACCGGTATTACGACTAGAGATTTGCCAGATGACAGGGATGGTGAGATCGAATCAACGTAAGTGGATGTTGAAACGAGTATTTTCCCAGTACTCACAAACAGAGCAGACTTGTAAGCAGCATGAATTGCACAGATCGAGAGAGCAGTAACAGTTGCAGACTCTAGAGCTAAAACTCAGATAAAGCCTACAAGGATTACTGTTGAAAAAGCTATTGTTCTCTTGAAATCAATCTCCATACGGGATCCTAGAGTTACTGCAAACATTGAAACACCAAAAGCTACGATAAGTCCAGTTGAAGCTGTGAATCCAAAGTTTGTGAACGAGAAAATACCTGCCATGACAAGGGTGCATGAATGCAGAAGCGAAGATACTGGTGTAGGACCTTCCATTGCTTCAGGCAACCAGAGTTGCGTAATAGCAGACACAGATTTGAATTGCATTGCCAAGATAAGTCCGAATATGATCGAGTTACTTGGTGAGGAATGGTAGTTTGACAAGGAAATTAGCTGGATACCTACGACACTTACGAGAATCAGGAGGAAAACATCTCCAATACGGTTGAAGGCTATCGCTGAGTATGCAGAGGAACTGGTGAAGCTACGTGAGGAGAAGGTTCCGATGAGTAGGAAACTTATGAGACCAATAGACTCCCAGCCAAATAGCAGAAGCAAAAGTCCTGCAGCATTTACTGACAATCATACCGAAAACAGGAAAAGAACAAGTCGTAGAGCAAATCCTACGTACGAAAAGTCAAACTCAAGGTACGAAGAGAACAGTCAAAGTCCAATTAGTGACGAGAATATCGACAATACTAGGACATTCCATGACGAGAACTCAGTTAGAGCTAACGAACTATCGAATCGTATGTTCGAAATGTTCAAAAGTATCGAAGTTACAGACGAGGATACAGCAGAACTAGCTGAGAGAAGGCTGAGCACAACGAAGAT
>JAESRE010000126.1 GCA_016764775.1 Alphaproteobacteria bacterium | reverse complement strand
TCAACCTGTTTGCCGATATGGTGATTGCATCTTTTCTATCTGCCGGTGCGATTTCCTATCTTTATTATGCTGACCGCTTAAACCAGTTGCCGCTGGGGGTTGTCGGGATTGCCGTGGGTACGGCGTTGTTGCCGATGCTCTCCCGTTCGCTTGCGAAGAGCGATGTGGCCGATGCGCGGAACCTGTTCAACCGTGCGATGGAGATGTGTTTGTTGTTGGCGTTGCCTGCCGCGATGGCGTTGGCGGTTATTCCCGTGCCGATTATTACCGTGCTGTTCGAGCGCGGGGCGTTTGAAGCGGGGGATAGTCTGAATACGGCCAGCGTACTGATGGCGTATGCGCTGGGTTTGCCTGCCTATATATGTATCAAGGTGTTCTCGACCGTGCATTGGGCCAATCAGGATACGGTTACGCCTGTTAAAATCTCTGTGGCCGCTACGATTGTGAATATCGGGATGAGTATCCTTTTGATCCAGTATATCGGTGTGGTCGGGATTGCGCTGGCCACAGGTTTGACGGGCTGGATGCAGTTTGTGATGCATGTCCGCGCGCTGAAAGGGAATGAAGCGGCGATGTTTGATGAACGCTTTATAGCTGTTTATCCCCGTATCATCATTGCAACCCTATTGATGGCGGGTGCGTTGTATTTCAATGCCCATGTCATGCATTACTGGAGCGATGCCAGCGGTTGGAACCAGATTTTTGAACTGGCTATCTTGATTGTCGGCGGTATGCTGGTTTATGGATTATCGATCGTCGCGATGGGCGTTGTGAAGCCCGCCGACTTACTGAAGTATTTCAAAAAAGGACAAGTTTAATGCGCATCTTATCGGGCATGCAGCCAACAAGCCATCTTCATCTCGGGAACTATCTCGGGGCGTTGCGCAACTGGGTGAAGTTGCAGGATGAGCCTGATAGCGAATGTTTCTACATGGTCGCGGACCTGCATGCGATTACGCAGGATTACGACCCCGAAGGATTGGCGCAGGCGACGCGGGAGATTGCAGCGGCCTTTATTGCGGGCGGTGTTGATCCGGCGCAGTCCTCTATCTTTGTTCAGTCATCGGTAACGGCGCATAGCGAGTTGATGTGGTTGCTGTCGACCATGACGCAAATGGGTAAGCTGGAGCGCATGACGCAGTTCAAGGACAAGGCGGGCAAGAATGCCGAGCGTGCGGGGTTGGGCCTGTTTGCTTACCCTGTACTGATGGCGGCGGATATTCTTATTTATAAGGCGACGCATGTGCCTGTCGGTGAAGACCAGAAACAGCATCTGGAGCTGTCGCGTGATATTGCGGCGACATTTAACACGAAATACAAAACAGAGACGTTGATCCAGCCCGAGCCGTATATTGTGGGCGAGGCGACACGTGTGATGAGTCTGCAGGACGGATCGAAGAAGATGAGTAAGTCCGACCCGAGTGAGAAAAGCCGTATCAATATGACGGATGATGCCGACACGATCGCCAAGAAGATCAAAAAGGCGCAGACCGATCCCGAGCCGTTGCCGGAGACCGTAGAGGAGCTGGAAGGGCGTGTAGGGGCGCTGAACCTTGTCACGATCTATGCTGCGCTTGCGGAAGTAAGTCGTGCGGAGGTGCTGACGCAGTATGCCGGTAAGGGGTGGGGCGAGTTCAAGCCCGCATTGGCGGATTTAGCTGTGGAAATGCTGGCGCCGATGACGGAACGCATGAATCAATTAATGGATGATCCGTTGGAAATAGACAAAATCCTGGTGGCCGGAAACGAGAAGGCGCATCAGATTACCCAAAAAACCCTGAAGGAAGTTCAGGAAACTATGGGATTCTGGAAATAGTCTTCATGCCTTATTAGGGTTTTCCCCGTTAGAATCTAAGTAGAGATTCTTATTAAGGGTAAATTGAGACTAGAAAAGTGCCTGTGGATAAGGCATACTTAAATTTCCAAAGAGGCGGGTCTGCCATGATTTTTTCTATGAATGTATCTTTTAAAAAAGCTTTCAAAGCGTCAGTTTTTGCGGTTGCAATGACCGCAGGTGTTATATCGTCTGCACAAGCAGAGATTAATGTTTTCCGTGATCCGGTGACCAAGGTGACCGCATCATACCCTGATCGCTGGTATGATATTAACAACCAAAATCCGGGAGATGTTCTGACTATCCGCGCACCGAATGCGCCGGGACATCAGGATTTCGCCGAATGTAAGATCAATACGCAGGCTGATGGCCGCTTCAAGATTTTTCCCGTTCAGTACAGTGCACCAATTCAACGTCTTTATATTGCCGAAGATTACTGGAAGCAGTATCTGGCACGGTATGACGATGTCGTTGTTCACAAAGGTACAAGCAATAACGGGCTGGGTGACGGATTTGCGTCTATGGCCCAGACATCATATACAACGCCGGGCGGCGGCAAGATGCGTAAGCGCTCTATTGCCTTTGCGTCCCTGTATAACAATGTTTTATATACCGTTGAGTGTTCTGCGGTAGAGAGCTCTTATCATAAGTGGCATAACTCGTTTTTGAGCTTCATTAAATCCGTGGATTTCCACAATCGGACAAATTTCGCCCTGGCTGGTCATTATCGTGATTTCATTAACGATAAAACGCTGAAAGTCAGAGGGCCGTCTTTCCGTGAAGACAGCTATTTCGGTGTCCACAACCCTTAACTCTCATATGACATAAAAACTTGATGTTATGGCATGTTTTATGCATTATTGCGGTGCGATAATTTATAACAGAATATTCTAATATATGCAGATCTAGCACATGCAAATTTACTTGCCCATTGCGGAATTAGCTGTTTCGGCAGAGACCATATTCTTTTTGAGTGGTTTTGTCGGCGTTTTATCCGGAATTTTCGGGCTGGGTGGTGGATTTCTGACAACGCCTTTCCTCATTTTCCTTGGTATTCCCCCTCCGATTGCGGTGGGAACGCAGGCCAGTCAGCTGGTCGCGTCCAGTGTTGCGGGGTCTATGGGCCATTTCCGTCGCGGGAACGTTGATTTGAAAATGGGTATGGTGATGATGTCGGGCGGTTTGGTCGGCTCGTTCGTCGGTATTTTTATATTCAAATTTCTGCAGTATCTGGGGCAGATCGATATCGCGATTTCCCTGCTTTATATCGTGTTGCTGGGCGGTATCGGCGGGTTGATGCTGCTTGAGAGTACGGCATCCTTTTTGTTCAAAAAGAACGGCAATA
>JAESRE010000125.1 GCA_016764775.1 Alphaproteobacteria bacterium | reverse complement strand
TCTTTAGCGTTTTTTACGGCTTCGGGCGATTTTTGACCACGCGCCAGACCACACGCAATGGCCGAAGAAAGCGTACAGCCAGTGCCATGGGTGTTTCGCGTATTCACACGTGCAGCGGAAAAAGTTTTCACCCCGTCCTCGGTCGCCAACATATCCGTGCATTCATCACCATCGCCATGACCGCCCTTGACCAGCACAGCCTTCGACCCCAGCTTCAGCAACTCTTGCGCATCGGTACTGCCGAGCAATTTCGCTTCCCGCATATTCGGGGTCATAACCGCAGAAAGCGGCATCAAATAGGTCTTCAAGGCATCGACCGCATCGTCATCAATAAGCTGATCACCGCTGGTAGCCACCATCACGGGGTCCAGCACAATATTGCGTGCGTTATACCGTTCCAGCACCGCCGCCAATGCCGCAATACTTTGCGCATCACCAACCATACCGATCTTCACCGCGTCGGGCGGGACATCTTCGAAAATGCACTCTAGCTGGTCTTCCAGAAACTGCGCGGGAATTGCATGAATACCGCGTACGCCGTTTGTGTTTTGCGCGGTCAACGCCGTCATCGCCGCCATACCGTAACAGCCGAAAGCCGAAAATGTCTTTAAATCAGCCTGAATCCCCGCTCCGCCAGAGGGGTCCGATCCGGCTATGCTAAGGACTTTAGGAATCACGATAAAACCTTTGTAAACTCTTGCGCTGCCGCTTCGGGGCTCTCGGCCTCGCTGATTGCGCGCATCATGGCAACACCATGCGCACCCGCATCAATAACCGCAGCCGCATTACCCGCCGTGATACCACCGATACCGACAACAGGCACAGGGGAAAGCTTCACCAATGCAGCAAACTCCTCGGCCCCCAAGACGGGCTTCCCTTTATCCGTTTGTGTCGGATAAAACGGTCCCGTCCCGACATAATCAACCACTTGCGAGTCGATGGCCTGCATGTGTTCAGACGTAAACGCCGTTTGCCCGATAATGGCTTGGCTGCCCAGCTTCTCCCTTGCCGTCGCAGGAGATGCGTCACCCTGCCCCAAATGCACACCGTCCGCTTCAACGGCAAACGCCACATCAATATGGTCATTGATCAGAAAAGGGACATCGGCATCCTTCAGAAGCTCGGCAATCATCGCCGCTTGTGCATGAATTTCGGGCATATTGCCACTTTTGTTGCGGTACTGAACCATCGTCACACCACCACGCACGGCATCCATGACAACACCGGCAATGTCTCTACCCGCGCAGCATGAAGGATCTGCAACAAAATATACGGAAAGGTCGAACGCGCCCGTCATTCCACCGTCAGTGCTTCATCGACCAGCTTGGCCTGCTCCGTCTGGTGACGGGAGTTCAAGCCTGTAGCAGGAGCCGCCGCAGCCACACGGCCGACATAGGACGGTCTGTGTGCTCTGATATCGCACTCGCTCAACACGTCTTCGATGCGGCGGTCAACGAAGTGCCAGTAACCTTGGTTCTCCGGCTCTTCCTGACACCAAACAACTTCGGCGTTTTTGTATTGCTTCAACTCTTCGACCAACGGATCGTGCGGGAACGGATACAACTGCTCGACACGCAACAACAAAACATCATCAATCTTGCGCTCGCGGCGTTCGGCCAGAAGGTCGTAATACACTTTACCCGTGCACAATACGACACGCTTGATCTTGTCTGCTGCAACCAGATCTTCGTGATCGTCATCCCAAAGGAAACGGTGGAATGTGCTGCCTTCGGTAAACATATACGCTTCGGAAACGGCCAGCTTATGACGCAGCAAAGATTTCGGCGCCATGATCACAAGAGGCTTACGGAATTCACGAACCATCTGGCGGCGCAACGCGTGGAAGTAGTTCGCAGGCGTTGTGCAGTTACAAATCTGCCAGTTATCTTCTGCTGCCATTTGCAGGAAACGCTCAGGACGTGCGGAGGAGTGCTCCGGCCCCTGTCCTTCGTAACCATGCGGCAACAACAATGTCAGACCGGACATACGCAACCACTTGCTTTCACCGGATGAAATGAACTGGTCGATAATAACCTGCGCACCGTTGGCGAAATCACCGAATTGCGCTTCCCACAATGTCAGCGTTTTCGGATCGGCCAGAGAATAACCATACTCAAAACCAAGCACCGCCATTTCGGACAGCGGGCTGTCATGGGCTTCGAACAACGGCTGATCATCCGCAACATTTTTCAGCGGCAGGTACTTGTTCTCGTTTTCCTGATCGTACCAGATTGCATGACGGTGAGAGAACGTACCACGCCCGACATCCTGACCGGACAGACGAACTGCATAACCGTCTTGAAGCAAGGATGCGAACGCGATTGCCTCACCAGTCGCCCAGTCAAAGCCTTCGCCCTTCTCAAACATCTTGGCTTTTGCATCCAGAATACGTTTCAGTTTGTTGTTGATCGTAAAGTCCTCAGGAACAGTCGTCAGAATACCGCCGATTTCCTTCATACTTTTCTTGGTAATGGCGGTCTCTCCACGACGGGCACCATCAGGCGCAGTCTTCAAACCTTCCCACGCACCGCCGAGGAAGTCGGCATCGTTGGGTTTATAAGTCTTCGTCGCCTCAAAAGCCTCTTCGAGATAGCTTTCGAACTCGTCGACCATCTCCTTGCCTTCTTCTTCGGTGATCACCTTCTCGGCAACCAGTTGTTTTGTGTACAGCTCGCGTGCTGTCGGGTGCCCCTTGATGGTTTTGTACATCAGAGGCTGTGTGAATGCAGGCTCGTCACCTTCGTTGTGACCGAAGCGACGGTAGCAATACATGTCGATAACGACATCACGTTTGAACTTCTGACGGAATTCGGTCGCAATACGCGCAACATGGACAACCGCTTCGGGGTCATCGCCATTAACGTGGAAAATCGGCGCCGCCAGCATTTTCGCAACATCCGTACAATACGGACCGGAACGCCCGAATTTCGGCATTGTTGTAAAACCAATCTGGTTGTTGATGACAATATGGATCGTTCCGCCAACGCGGTAACCGGGCAGTTCGGAAATCATCAGCGTTTCTGCGGTAACACCCTGCCCTGCGAACGCCGCATCACCATGCAGCAACAACGGTAACACCGCACCGGATTCAGATGAGCCGCGCTGCATTTGCTTTGCGCGCACCTTACCGATCACGACAGGGTTTACGAATTCGAGGTGAGACGGGTTAGCCGTCAAAGACAAGTGAACGGTATTACCGTCAAAGTCACGGTCACTGGACGTCCCGGCGTCATTTCGGCGACGTCCACATTACCTGCAAATATTGCAGCTGTTTTTGCGTCAAATAGCTAATTTCTTG
>JAESRE010000124.1 GCA_016764775.1 Alphaproteobacteria bacterium | reverse complement strand
TGGCGTATCGCGCATGGTTCGGAAGGCATCGAGGACAATGCCCAAAGTCTTCTGGTCAACCTGAACATTAATTTGCGGCGTCTCGGCCATGACTGCTTTCCTTTGGTTGTCTGAAAATTTAGATAGACTCGTTGCTGGCGGCGTCCGGCTTAAAGCCATTATCCTCCCAATCAGAATATTGGTCATATAATTCGTATAAAAAATCATTGACCTCAGGCTTCAAATAATCAGCCCGAGTTCCTCCGTACAACATAAAACTCGTGTAATCTTCCCACTCCCATTCCCCCATAGAAATTGTCACAGGGTCCTGACCCGAACCCTCATATTCTTCCAACTTTGCAATGATGCTGACAAGCCGCTCAGGGGACGATGTGACTTGCATGCTGTAATCTACGCCGCTTGGCGTGTCGCGCATGGTTCGGAAGGCATCGAGGACAATGCCCAAAGTATTTTGATCAATTTGAAAGTTGATTTGCGTCGTCTCGCCCATGACTATCCAAACCTGTTTTTAAGAATAAGCGTTTTATTGGTCCAAATTCATTTCTGAATGATCTTTGACATCTTTTACAGCTTGTATCCTTACCTGCCGTACCATTTCATCAGAAGACAAATCTGTTACATCAACAGCTTGAATAGCCTGTAGCGTCTGCCTTAACAAGTCCGCCTGCGGGTAGGGTTTATTCTCCATACCCAGCCTCCCTTGCGCATCGGCTTGAACCGCCAAAACAAAATGCTCAAACATATCCGGCCTGTCTAAAGCTTCCGTTTCTTCCAGCAGTTTCAATATTTTGCCGGGCTTCATCTCAAAAGAACGGTGCGCATGCAGATGATAACGCGCAACGTGTTCGGCAAGTGCTGCGGTTTCTTCCGGAATATTGAGGCGCTCTGCTATATCGCGAACGGGCGGAACCCCCAGTTCCTCATGATCATGATGTTTCGGCCATGCTTGCGGGTCGGTTAAGCCCTTTCCCACATCGTGTACCAATGCGGCATAACGGACGGACACATCATCACTCAATTCCGCCGCTTTTCGCAGCGTCATAAGCGTATGAACGCCCGTATCTATCTCCGGATGATGTTCCGGCACTTGCGGTACGCCGAATAAGGCATCAACCTCAGGCAGGATTTCTTTTAACTCGCCTGTATCACGCAGTGACTGAATGAATTGATCCGGTCGATCACCCGACAAGCCATGCGCGAGCCTGTCCCAAATGCCTTCGGGAGAGCCTGCTTTAAAAACATCTGTTTCGGACACTATGTCCATTTCTCACAACCTCAAGCTGTAAAATTTAACTTCAAGCTTTAAAATAGCACAAACAAAGTTAACAAAGTCACCCCCCTCTGCGCGCTTATATTCTAAAAAGGCTCTTTTAAATCGGCGGGTTGTCGCCCCTTTTGGGCGGCATGTAGTGGTCTAAAGCCAGTCTGGAGATTGTTGAACTTACATGGGAATGCTCAGATATAGCATGGACGAAGTCGCTTTTCTGGAACATTTCAAGGTCCTCTTCCGTGGCGGCCCTGACGATAATCGGCAGCTCGGCGCTTTGATCGCGAATGGACGCCACGATCTTCTTGGCGGCTTTCGTATCATCGATTGCCACGATCACACATTTCGCATCCTCAAGATTGGCTGCCTGTACTGTGTGTTTTTTGGTGGCATCACCAAAATATACGGGCTTGCCGTGCTTGTACCCTGACTGGACGTGATCGACGTTATTATCAAACGCCAATATCTCTATACCCTCTTCCGAAAGGAGGTTGGCAATCGCCTGCCCCATACGGCCATAGCCGAAAATGACAACATGATCGTTTTTGCCCTTGGAGATTTCCCGTCCGATCGGCACGGTTTGTTTTTGCTCAAAATACATGCCGACCTTTCGGGCCACAGGGGCGATGAGCGGCGAGAGGATCATCGTCAAGCCGATCATGATGAGCATGAACTGGGCGCTTTCTTGCGGCATCAGCCCAATTGCAAGCGCGCTACCCACAACCAGAAGGCCGAATTCCCCCGCTTGCGCCAACAGAATGGCGCTTTCCGCAGCGACAGAGGTTGATTGCTTAAACGCTTTACAGACCGCAAAAATGATGGCGGCTTTGATACTCATCAACCCGACAACAGAGGCAAAGAGCCAGAACGGTTTTTCGAAGATAAAATACAGATCGATGCTCATGCCGAAAGACATGAAGAATATGCCTAACAGCATGCTTTTAAACGGCATGATCATAGAGCCGATTTCATGCCTGTACTGGGTGTCTGCTAATAACACTCCGGCGATAAAGGCGCCCAGCGCCATTGATAATCCCGCATAGGATGCAACAGACGCACAGACAACAATCACCAGAAGGCTGAGCGCCATAAAAACTTCGCCGCCGCCATGACGGTTGGCAAATATGAATAACGGTCTGAGGACTACGCGCCCGACAAAATAGATCGCCAGAACGGTAATCAGCATTTTTAGCAGTGTAAGGGCCACGAACTGCGAGACCGGACCTTCAATATCACTGCCAAGCACGGTGACGAACATCAGGATCGGTATGACGGCGAGGTCCTGTAAAAGTAGGATGCTGAATCCGGCGCGCCCCGTATGCGTAACAAACAGTTTTTGTTCCTGCAGCCACTGCATCACAATCGCGGTTGAAGACAGGGCCAGAGACAAGCCCAGAAGCGTAGAGACTTCGAGGCTATTGCCCCAGAAATACGCAATGCTGCCAATAATGATCGCCGATACCAGGACCTGCGTGCAGCCAAGACCGAAGACCAGATGGCGCATCTGCCACAATCTTCGCGGCGTCATTTCAAGTCCGATTACGAACAACAGCAAAACAATGCCAAGCTCGGCCAGTATTTTTACATGCGCCGCGTCTTGAAGACTTATCGCATTCAATAAAGGATAATGTTCAGCGAACGCGCCGAGCGCATAGGGACCAAGCGCAACGCCGGCCAATAGGTATCCAAGCGCGTAGGGCACTTTAAAATATCTGAGAACAGGCACGACAATTGCCGCCAGTACTAAAAACAGCCCCGCGTCCCAGAAAATACCTGTAAGAAGGGATTCCTTCATACGCACATCATAGATTAAGAGTTGAGAAACAAAAACCGATATCAGAGTACAACAGAAAGCGTCGTTTTAAAGCCCTTGATGGATTTGCGCCGTTTGCCCAGCCACAAAGATTGACAATATGTAAAAATGTAGTTTATAACGCCGCGTTTGAAATACTCACTGTGTGGAGAAGAGTTATGCGGCATTATTCACTGGAGCTACCCGAAGCAGAACAGCTTCCGCCTGCGCCATCAGCGACCGAGCAAAGCGATGCGCCGATTTCGATCCTGAAAAAATACGCCAAAACCGTATTCAACAAGTGCGCCGAAAGCCCCGAAACACCTTTGACCCCGATGGAACAGGCAAAATTCGATGCCGCGCATGCGATGATGCGCGATGGCAAAACCACACG
>JAESRE010000009.1 GCA_016764775.1 Alphaproteobacteria bacterium | reverse complement strand
TCGCCGTGCATACTGGCATCAATCAAGCCGATATCGAATAACGTCTCCATCACCTGATAGTGAGTGATACAGGCAAACCCCTCATTCAGAACTTTCGTACGGATATTTGGCACGAAGTTTTGAGAGATGATGGAAGAGAGGTGCATAATCTCTCTCTTCCATCGGGGGAGATGACCGACATTGTCGGCAATAAAGCTTAGAATATTACGCTCGCCCTGTGCGGGGTGCGCGGTGTAATCAACGTTGTCATTAACGGGGTCAGCACCTTCGGACTTATCGTTGAAAACGCTTTTACGCGGCGGGTTCAGATATGGGAACTCACGCGCCTTCATCTTTCTTTCTTCGAGTTCCTTCTTGCCGATATATCTTTTCTCGGGCTTGTCGTTCGTATCCATGAAACGCATGGCGTGACAGAAATCCAGAACCTCCTCGACTTCATCAACCCCGTATTTATCTTCACATTCCTCGATCAAGGATTTCAGACGTTGGTTCACCGCCATAATCGTGTCGGGGTCGGAAAAGTTCTCGAACAGAAAGTTGTTCTTATAAACCGCATTGTGACCGTAACTCGCATGCGCGAACACCAGCATCTGCATGATCGGAGAGTTAGTGTCCATGCAGTATGCCAGTGCCGGATTGGAGTTGATAATAATCTCGTACGCCAAATGCTTGCGGGCATCATATTGCTGCTGCTCGATCGCACGACGCTTTCCGTAGCTCCAGTGATTGGGACCGTCAGGCACGGGACGCACATACGCATCCAGCATCTGGTCCGCCCGCACAATTTCGATACGGTTCGGATTTGTATCCAGCTTGAGCTTGTCATGCGCAACAATTGAAATCACGCGGTCAGCAAGCTCCAGCCACGAGTCTGGGAGATACGGATCATCCTCGTATTCCGGTTTACGAATGACCGGAATGTCGTAATCTTTTTCCTCATGGGCCTTGATGAAAATATTCCAACCATCCTCATACTTGTCCAAAAGCTCTTTAATGTTTTGGAAATAAGGTTGTTGGGATTCCTGTTCAAAAACGTCTTGTTTCATATTTACCCCATAGCCGGTTGGTGTGCTGGCGCGGCTTCTGCACCGACGGGGAAGAAAGCTTTGAAAGCTTCGACAGCTTCACCCGGTGAATTCACACTTGCTGTTTTCAGATGAGAAAATTCTTCCGCGAGCTCTTTGTACAATTCATGCAAGTCGCTGATCTCCCAACTCGGGTCACGAATTTCCATGAAATAACTGGCCTGCTGGATCGGCAGGATCTCCTGCATCAATTCATAAACGCGGTCATTGTCCGTGTAGGAATTGTCACCGTCGGATGCTTGCGCGGAATAGATATTCCACTCCGAAGGATCGTAGCGTTCCTTGATGATCTCCAACTCTTTATCGAGACAGGATGACACCAACGTTCCGCCTGTTCGCTTGCCGTAGAAAAATTCCTGCTCGTCCACTTCCTTCGCCGTGGTCGTGTGCGAAATAAACACCACATCAACCTCGTCGTAATTGCTTTCGAGGAATTTGTTCAACAACCAGAAAAACGCCTTCGCCGTGTTTTTATCTTCCTGCGTCATGGATGCCGAAACGTCCATTTTGCAGATCATCACGGCCTTGGCCGCAGGCCTCGGCTGCTCTTTGTCAAAGCGGTAAGTCAGGTGATGACTTTGGAATTTTTTCGCATTCGACGCCGTCTTCTGCTGTTCGGGAATTCGTTTTCTCAACACTTCAAGACGGTGCTGATCCTCAGGGTCCGTGACTTCGTGGGCCACGCCGCCCTCCAGCATATCGACACAGTTGAACATCCCTGTCAGCGTCGCATTCTTGTATTCGTGATTTGCGCTCAACGTGAATTGCGTTTGCAATGCCGCCAAGGCTCCGCGAATAGTTTCGAGTGTTTCCGTCTTGCTCTTTCCGTCCAAATCAAGATCGGGAAGATCGGGCCGGTAACGACGGTAAATATCATATTGCTCGGCCAGATTTTTAAGCAGCCGTCTTTCACTCGTTTTGTTCAACACCAACGCTTCGCCTTTGCGCTTCTGGTTGGTGATGCTCATATCCATTTTGTGGGACGGACCCTTGGAGGTATGTCCGAAACGTTGCCTGTCCATCACGCTGTTTGCAGCGCTGTGGAGCTTGTTCATATCGGGCAAAGTCCGTCCTTCGAAAAAGATATCGAGAAACTCGTCTTCGGAAACCCAGACGAAAGCATCTTCGGCATCCTCGGCATCGGGGTCACCTTCTTTACCGCCGCCACCGCCGCCTCCGCCGCCGGGGATCGGTACGACATCGCCGACGTCATATAAGTTCCCGGGAAAAACTTTCCGGAACACAGGCCCCTGTGAATGATGGATCACAGGCTCTTGTGTTGTTTTACGGGGTATTGGAACTTTAACCCCGCCTTTATCAATGCCGGCCAGAGGTGAGTCAGCAACTTTGTCTTGCACTGCCTTCTTCACCGCATCGCGGATGCGGCGAAGAAAGCGTGCTTTGTCTTTCCCAAACTTGTGACGCACGGGCTCGTGCCGTCTGTCTATGAATATTGTCATAGCTAGTTCCCTGTTCACGGGAGGGGTTTGCCCCTCCCTAACTCTTTTTTTTCTCTAAACCAGTTCCAGTAACATACGGTTCACCATGGTGTCCGTATAACCTTGCTCATGCATGTTCTCGTAGAAACGAGTGTACTGACGCTTCTCTTCGTCGGTTCTCAGATCGGAATCCGACTTCGCCTTGATGATATGACGGCGGGATTCCAGGTCCGTTTCATGCTGCGCACGAATGACTTTCGCCAATGGTTCGTAGGTATTCCATTTGACGAGGGCCGGTTCCTGATCTTCAGGGGCCTTACCCGCATTCGCACGGGCAATTCTTGCAAGCTCGCGGTTAACACCGGAGACAACAGACTGCCTGAACTCTTCGGGCTGTGTGATACCGGCACGCTTTTCCATACCTTCGAGGTATTTCTTGATCGCGCCCATGTTGATCTCTTCACCACCTTCGGTGATGGTTTCTTCATCAACAAACGCTTGCGCATAGGTAAGGTACTTATCGAACTGTACCTGACAGTTTCCGTCATCGGCATCGATAAGCGCCGCGTTCACAACTTTCTGGATTTTCTCCTTGTTGCGGGCGGCAATACCACTCAGCAATTCTTCGTATTTCGGCTTGTCGGCAGACGGAATGGTTTTGTCATCCGCCCCTTTGATGAAGCCGCGAAGCGTTTCGATCATCAGCAGCGTATCCGCTTCCTCGATCCCTTCGTTTGCTCTGGCATTGAAGCATCCCTGCATAACGCGTTGGGCATCACGGATACTGAACCCTTCGAGACCTTCTTCAGGCGAAGCTTTTTCCTTCAATTCGTGAATTTTCGGAATTTTCTTCTCTGCGCCGTCGGGGATTTCACCATTATGAACACGCGCTCTGATATGCGGTTCGTACACGGCTAACGCCCCGTCAACACCGTCCTTCAGACGCGTCACCACGGCAAACTCAGCCAACAGGTCAAGCGTTTCGGGTGCAATCGGTTTTTCATCCAGTCCGTTTTTCTGCAACAGCTTGGAATAAATCTTCATCTCTTCGGACATGCGAAGCGTGTATCCGACATCGACCACGTAACTACGGTTATGAAGCGCGTCACTATCGGCCGCCTTCAACACCGCCTGCCACACAGGGTCGTTGGTCGTCAGCACGATCAGCTGGTTCATCGGCAACATGCCGACCCCGCTGTCGCCTGTGAAATATCCTTCGGTCACGGGTTCGAGGAAAGTGTTCAACATCGCCGGGTTGTTGCGGAAAAACTCCGCCCCGTGGAAAACACCACCATGTGACTTTGAAAACGCACCCGGAATGTAAGCATCGGGGTCACCGGCACTCAGTGTTTTATCCGGATCCAGCGGATCTTCTTCACCGATCTTGTTGAAATCCTTTTCACCGATCAACGCATTGATGTCGGGGGACTGGTTATCCTTCGGGTCCAGCTTGGCGATACCGAGCTGCTTTTCACGTGACGGGAAAATCTTCACAACATCGAAAGCCGAACTTTCATCGTAGTTATGATGTTCCAGACGCTTCGTCACCCACGGTGATTTCACTTCCTTCAGATATCTTTGCGGAATGTTGTATTCCTCGGATACTTCCTCGGCCACGGCCGGATCGGACACCAAACAAAGCGGCGTATCGTTAAACGGGGAAATCTCACCTGTCGTTTTACAACGAAGCAGATACATCGGCTCCTGCTCGGCCAATCGCTCGAGGATACCGGCAATTTCGGTCTTACCACTACCCACAGGGCCACGCAGAACCAGAATACCGGTACCACCATTGCGGATGTAGGTCGCGATGTTGCTGATAACGCCTTCCTGATCGTAAAGCTTCGAAAACGGCTCATAGCGCAAAACTTTACGACCGCCGAAAACTATACGTTCCTGCTTGTCGGACAGCTTTGTGTTGACCTCATCGGGTTCACCGATTGCGTGCGTCAAACGATCGGAGAAGTCCGCATAAGCCCCTTTATCGGTCTTACAGCGCTCCAACCAGTCATTGACGCTCATCTCTTCAGGCTTCTTGGTTGCGGCTTTCGCACGCAACTTGGTCAAGAGTGACGAAGGCGGTGTTCCTGTGTGTGAGTTGTCATTGCTCAGATCTGAATCTTCATCCTGATCTGATTTAGGCGCACGGGTAGTGCTCTCCGGAATCCCAGATTTAGCCATTGCTAATACTCCCTGTTAATTTTTTTTGTAATTAATTCGAGCAATAATTGTAATTTCTGCAAAAGTCAACACGCCCCATTGTTATTTTATAACTTTAGGTGGTTGTAATAATGCGGCGCAGCATAACTTTGGTTTTTGAAAAAGCGCAGTTTACGCGCCTTTCGGAAAAATGGTGTGTATTAGAAAAAGCGCATTTTAAGGACGAAAAAAAGTGTCCGTTTATGACAAGAAAAAGGATTTTTTCACGAATAATCGATCAAAAATTTGCATGTAACGACTCGGTAAAACAGCATTCGTGTTCTTCAAATAAGCAGACATTTACTTAAATTATGGAAATATTTATTGCGCTGGCCCGCCAAGTTTATTTTCATAACCAGAGGTAGCTTGTAGATCAGGGCTATGCTCAGACACTCAAATAAGACATTAAAAAAGCATTTAGCTTTGGGAATTTTCAGGCCGTTTCGATACCGATTGAAAAAGCAATAATATTGCTTTTTTGCACAAAACGTATCTCTTTAGCGGCTTTTCAGGATATAAATTTTCTTACAGCCCTTCGTTTTTACAAACAATCGTGCTCGACACTATTGTCATATTGGGGCTTTACTGTTAAAGCCTCTTTTTTAACTGCGTGAATGTGTAGGCGTTTTTATTATGGCTTTAAACCTCGAAAGAGTGAGTATACTCATTGTTGACGACAATATGCCCACGATGGAGCTTATAAAAGCTGTTCTTCAGGTATTTGGCGTGAAAAACATCACCACTGCCACAAGTGCCGAAGAAGGCTTTGAAACATTTCAAAAGAAAATTCCCGACATAATCATTATCGATTGGGACATGGCACCGGTAAACGGCATAGAGCTGACAAAAAAGATAAGAAACGACAAAGCCTCAGTATACCCGCAAGTCCCGATCATCATGCTGACCGGTTATAACTCCAAAAAACATGTCGAACTGGCACGCGATAACGGCATAACCGAATTCCTCACCAAACCCTTTACCGCCGAAGATGTCGCAAAGCGCATTTCCTCGGTCGTGAACAGGCCCAGAGACTTCATTCAATGTAATAAATTTGTCGGACCCGACAGACGCCGCCGCAGAGCCTCTAACTATAACGGGCCGGACAGAAGAAATGGCGCCGATAAGCAAGTCATTTATCTAGATGTGAATGGATAAGAGAGTCAGATGCAACGAAACACAGATTCAAATACAGTCTATATCTCAAAAGCTGACCAGGCTTTACGCAACAAAGCAGGCACAGGTGAGATTCCGGTAGAAAAAATACGTCTGTCACAAAAGCAGATCGATCAAAACAACGTCGATTTCCAGCCGATCGCCGAAATCTATCTAGAGCGCCTGTCTCAAGCGCTTCAAAATGCCAGACAAAACATGGACGCCCCGGCGGATAGGTTGCTCGGTGCGCTCGAAAAACCTGTTATGAATTTGAAATCGAACGGTGCGCTGTTCGGTTACCCTTTGATCAGCGATATAGCAACCAACATGCTGCGCTTTATTGAAACACGCTCGAAAGTTGATGAGGACCTTCTCGATATAATCCAGTTATATCTCGACTCACAAAACATCATCATAAATCAAAAAATCAAAGGCACAGGCGGAAGCGTCGGGTTGCAAATTCAAGACGAATTGCAAAATGCCTGTCGTCGATATATTTCAAAGTTGAAAGCTTAGTGGCGTTGCGCCACGCGAATATCTAATTCTTTTTGGATTTGCGGTATGTCGACTTCGACTTTTCCGTATGTTTGTTACAGTACGGCAATTCAGGATCGGTACGATCGCCGCAAAAATGAAAACTATCATCTTCGGGGTCACCATGCGGCCAACGGCACATTCCACTCTTTAAATCTTCTATTGAAAGATTGCTCATATTCAAAAATATCCTCTCTGCAATATTGTCTAATCCCAAAACCCTATGTGTTTGGGCATTCCATCTCGGCTTATCGTGCTAACGCTCAAAACAAGCAAAAAGACAAAATTATTGGTAAGCTACTGTATTATAACGGATTTTCTAAAAAATTGCAAATTCAGCGGGTAAACTCGCACAATGTTCGCCTGCTAAGTGATTGATTTGCCTTGCCGCACTGCAGCAGTTGATAACATTGATTACATCGAAAACGCTATGCTTCGGAAGTGCCCGTAAAGCTCATTGGCAACGTAATCTTGAACTCGGTGAGCCCTGATGATTTTTGATAAATGATTTCTCCATCGAGCATATCGACAGATTTTTTCACAGTGTAAAGCCCTAAGCCCGAGCCGTACGCTATATCGGAATGAAACCTCTTGAACATTTTAAACATATCGGCTTCCGTTTCTTTCGGGAAACCAATTCCGTT
Organism: Alphaproteobacteria bacterium; assembly: GCA_016764775.1. Taxonomy (GTDB): domain Bacteria; phylum Pseudomonadota; class Alphaproteobacteria; order Micavibrionales; family Micavibrionaceae; genus TMED27. The sequence continues at coordinate 9,023 of JAESRE010000009.1, read as the reverse complement.
GTCCTGTATCGATATAACGAGGTCTCCGTCCTCTTCCCGCGTGGCTATCTTGATAATATTGACCTCTTGTTCAGGGTCCTTGTATTTGATCGCGTTCGTAATCAGGTTTTCGAAGATTGTTATTAAACGTGTCTCCAGAGTAGTAATCTTTTTAACCTGCAGATCCGTCTCAAAACTAATGTCTTTGAAGCCTTCCATATGTGTGAACTTATCGACCGCGTTTTTAACAAGCTTTTCAATATCGACCTCGTGTGCACGTTCATCAAGGTGATTAACTTTCGAAAGATTGAGGATGTCGACGATTAACTGCTCCAGCTTGGCCAGCGTCTCTCGCATATACTCCATAGATTCTGAAATTTGTTTTTTATTGCCCTGTTGAATTGCCATCTCGATGACATCGACCAATCCCAAACAAGACACGACCGGAGCACGCAAATCATGGGAAGTTCTATAAGAGAATTCTTCTAACTGATTATTGGCTGTTTCGAGCTTACTTGTTCGTTCCTCTACCAGACTTTCAACGGCTTCAGCTCTTCCTGTGGCAAAGAAAACCAGCATAGTGACAAGGAATGTAAAGGTTACGGCAATGACCATAAACAACCAGACATTACCGTAAGACAAACTAAGCTGCGCTTTATCATATAAAAGATAAATATTCAGACCGCTGCCCGCCTCTTGGACTGTTTTGAATAACATATGGTACTTGCGGTCTAAGGCGTTATCTTTATAGAGTTTGGTCACCCTATCGCTGCCAAACAAAACCTTACCCCCGTCATAATCTTCCGTAATCAAAAGCTCGGCATGAATGGGCAAGCCAATATCGATATCGGAAAACACCTCGTTCACTAAAAACACGATTGCAACAAAGCCTCTCAGAGCAGGGTCGCTTATATCGCGATTAACATAGCGGTCATCAAACACGGGACTGTAAATGATCAAGCCTAATTCGTTTTCATTCTGCACCAGCGGTAACGCAGCCGTAGCTTGCGGCTTTTTAGTTTCTTTAGCCTTATCCAGAACAGATGTCAGTGTCTTCCCTAAATATCCATCGGGACCATCTACGTTCAAACCCAATGCAATCTCGTTTGTATCGTAAGGCGCAATATAGGCGATCGGGAAATACTCATCTTGTTCTCTGGCACGCATCAGCTCACCTTTTGCTATGCGCTCCTTAATCTCAAAACTTTCGTAGCCCTGATCTTGTATATAATTTTCAAATTGATCCCGGTCTTGGTGCAATACTCTCGGATACCAAGCGAGCGCCTTGATAGAAGAATGCTCTTCCAAAAACTTGACCGTAAAGCTTTCAAAGTCCTGACTTGTGACTTCATCTGATGAATTGATAAATCTTTCCAGCGCAATAAGCGTGTTCATATACAGCTCAAACTCATCATGTATCTGAACAGCTTTGCGGTCGAGAAGACTGTTGAGATATTGCTCTTTCTGGCTGCTTTCGTATGAAAAAATGATTTTAAAAAGTCCCACCGTCACCAACAAAAGAAAAAACAATGTCGAACATACGATGGCTTTGCGTTTGAACGATATTTTCCGTTGGTTATTAGCTGCACATAGCAACATGAACGGTGTAAAAATCAAAACACCGAGCGTATCACCTATCCACCAGGTCAGAACGTTGTAGGAATAATCATCAAAACTGATTTGGTCCAACGCCAGCAACACACTGGGCGCAAGAAACGCGTTTAAAACACAAGAAACCGGACCACCGAGAAACAATAACAAAAAGAGTATACGGACATGCTCATAGCCCGAAGGTATGAGAAGGAGCCTTTTAATAAGAAACGCACCCAAGGCAGCCTGAGCACTTGCGCCAAGAGCTATACCCGCCGGTGCCAAGAGCTGTATGTCAGTCGGATAATCCAAGCGGACGGAATAATTGATCAAAAACGAGCCGAGGAATACCGCAGGCAGATAGCGCCACCCTCCTCTGGCAAGGGCAAACAGGCTTATACCGGCCGGCGGCCAAAGCGGTGCTGCATATCCGGGCGGAATAGCAAACAGCAAAGAGGCTTGCCCCGTCAGGAAAATAACGAAAACCAGCGCCAATGTACTGAGAATATAATTCTCGCGGATCTTCTCAGTCACCGTCATCTTCCTTTAAAATAGATTTTATGACGTCCAGATGCTCTTTTTTGAGAGGTTTTTCGATATACGCACTCACGCATCTGTAACTCAACGCCTTCTCTCTTTCCTCATCATGCAATGAAGAAGAAAGCATAATTATGTTACTTTCACATTTATGTTTACAGAGATTGTCTAGGAATTGAAAACCACTCATCGAAGGCATATTAATGTCGAGGAATTTCAAATCGTAATTATGCTCGTCACATAACTTGAGGGCCTGCAGCCCGTCATTGGCCGTTTCTACGGTTACATCTTCAAAAAAATTTTCCAAAAATGTAACAACCAGAAACTGATCAACTTTACTGTCTTCAACTACGAGCACTCTCATAAGCTATTTATAATTCAATACGTGTGAAGAAAACATAAATATTTTATTCGCAGCCCTCCGGTGACCCTCAAAGCCAACAGGACCTTATAAATAACACTGTTTGATTGAAGATATGATTTACCCCGTAGCACGCAAGTCACTCGTGCCGCGAGTTGCATCTTATGACTTTACTGTGCCATATAAAAATCTGCAGTCCACTCACTCACATTAAAGCAGGTTACCTGATGAGCTTATTTCTTCGTTTCTTTTTATCCTTCTCATTTTTCCTAACGACACTCGCAGCGCATAGCCAGCAAGCGTACGCCATTGAATTTATTTCAACCGAGCATGGCAAAGTTTTTGTTTTGCCGTTCAGCGAATTTAAGCAAAAAGATAGCCGCCCGGTCTGTCGAAAGCTGCCACCGATTATTCAACATAAAGCCCATCAAACGGCGGAGGGGTATAACTTTACGCCTGAGGAATACAAACGACTTGCCGGCAACTCCCCGTATTTAGGCCTGCGCGGGCTTGATTCCTGGTACGGACGCGATGAGCGCAAAGTGGTCACCTTAAGCGAAGCTTTCCAACCCACCCCCGCCTTTAGCAGCGGTGCATATGATAACTACCCGATATTATGCGGCGCAGATGCCCCAAAGAAAGCGGCGCCATCCATCAACCCTGTTATTGCATGGAAACAAGATGAAAAATTTTGTGACGGTAAATTCTGCGATCTTAGCGGCGGGCTCTACCTGAACGCCATTTACAACAATGACCTTGCGCTTGTGAAGCTGCTGGATGCCTCACTGAACCACCAGTTCAGAAAGAAAACGGGCGGCATGCTGGCCTTTGCCGAGGATGTTACAGGCAAAAAACAAGATCTGTCTCTGCTGCCTGTGCTGGCTGATACATACATTGTCGAGGACGGCAAAAGCTACGCCCCTTCGCTGCAATGCTATAAAGATGCGGTCAAAAAAACTATTACCCACACGAACCCGACCTATGATGTTTGGGATCACCGCGGCATGTATGACGGCGTGGCGGGCGGAGAAGTCCACCGCTATACCTATATCATTCGGCCTGAGCTGATGAGCTTATGTGATAAAGTCTGCGACCATCTTGGCGGCGCGGGAGAGCGCAGCGCCGTTCGCTCACTAGGTCATGCGGGTGCGAATAACACACTACGCGGTATTGCCGATATGGTGAAAAAGTCCCCTTGTGAATCTAAGGACATGCTCCAGTTTGAAAGAAATTTACAATCCATGACCGAGCAATATTTTGTAAACCGTGAAAACTGGCTTGCTCAATAAGACGGATTAAATTGGTTGCGGGAGTAGGATTTGAACCTACGACCTTCAGGTTATGAGCCTCACCCAAAAAACGCTAACTCACTGCAAACACACAACAAAAACTATTTCCGTAATATAGTGTGTAACTAGGTGTGTAAGTTTTTACACCCTATATTTTCAAATTTAAAGAGTTTTCGAGCGAATTTCGAGTCATTTTGTGAAATTAAACAGGTTTTTCATATGAAAAAGTTAGCCAAAGGTGCTTGCCTTTTTTTTAGCTCTTGTATAAGTTTCTGACACTATTCCTGATGGGGTGTAGCCAAGCGGTAAGGCAGCGGTTTTTGGTATCGCCATGCGCAGGTTCGAATCCTGCCACCCCAGCCATTCTTTAATTTTTGTTATTTAGCGATCGCATCTGAATGATCTTTGATCATCGGACTCTACAATCTCCCCGCCGCGCTCAAGACATTGGCTTTTTATCCACTCTCCTGCAGAAGATATAAGATTACGGCTGACCATTAAGCTCTCCAACTCATGCCTAGGCAAAGCGGTACAGTAATCAATCAGAACAGCCCCTCCGAATTCTTCACGTAGTACAAAGATTTCATGGGCTGAGATACTTCCAACTTCTTTGTATTTTTTACAGTCGGCGCTCTTACTATCTAAGACTACTGGTATGGGTACAGAGTCGATAGAAGCCAAGTTATTTTTATAAATTTGATAGGGGTGCAAATAATATTTTTCACCAGCCGGACTTGGCATAGGATCTTTTCGAGTAAGGTAGCCAGATACAATTAAATCTGCAGCGTCGCTCACCGCTGTTGTATGTGAAGGGGGCTGTCTTCCATACTCAGCCTCATACATAGCTCTTTCAACCTGCCTTTTTCGTTGTTCTGCAGCGTCACGAGCACTCGCGTAATCATTATGAGCTTCAATTGGCAAATCTTTCGCATACTCAGAAACTTTGTCTTTTAAACCATTAAAGTACGATAGCGTTGAGGGGCTAGCCGCAAAAGCACCAACCACTAAGGCTACAATAATGAGTATGGTTTTAGTGTGAGACTCTCTACCGCGTCTATATTCCGGTTCTCTATCCATCTTTATTGCCTTCCATCTTTACAACAGCGAAAGCCTAGGCCTTCATTTCTGCGTCCATCAGCATAGTCATTAATAACGGTATATTCACAAGCCTGCCTCATAGCTTCATTAGGCTTACCTTCGAAGGCAGCGCCGTAATATTTTGTGCCGAGATAAGACATGCCCAAAACGACGGCTTTGCCGTCTGGCCCTTCTGTCATCTCAACAATGTTTCCATACATGTGATGGAGTTTTAGGCGCGGGGCAGTACATCGTGGATGAGAATCCGTTTTGTTGGCATGATCATTCTTGTCATACCCTTTGGATCTCCCGAAATCGCATCTTTGCAACATTACTTTTGTGTTTGGAAAATAATATGGTTTGGTTTGCCCGTCACGACACGCAATACGCCACTCTTCAGTTGAGCACAGCCTTTTACCAGCCTTTGCACACGCATCTTTTGCATCTTTGAAAGTCAGTCTTGTGGTTGGAAACTGTCCAGGGACAGACCAAGCCCTTTGCTGAGAAATAGTTGCCTCATATTTATCTATTAAGTAAGGCGCTACTCCTGGAACATTCACTAAGACCATTTGGTCTTCATTCTCATCCCAACTGGGATTAGCTACGGTATTATTGTTGTAATGCTCATACCCTCGGGATCCTGAAGCATTTGCAGGGCCTGAAGGTGTTGGCAACATTGTTGTGGCATAAAACCAGACCGCAGCTACTACTAAGGCCGGAATTAAGAACGCGTATCTCATACTCTCCCCTTTTTTAGCAAACAGCCCACCGAAACTATCTCATGACATCAGGGCTATGTGAATGCTTTTACTTTTTATTCTCCTTTTAAATAGGCACTCACCAACACCCCTACAAGGAGAAAGAGGGCTATCACCAGCCATCCCAGCATATCAAGAAAAAGGCTAAAGTGAAGGTTCACAGGGTTTTGATAAAAACGCTCAAAGCTATCGTTGAGTATTAAGCTCCAAAAAAATCCAATCAAACCAAATTGGCTAAAAACCTGAATCAACGACAAGAAAACTATCGCCAGGAACGCGATAAGCAAAATCCACGACTGAATTCTTTGAACAATAAGCATCTCTCGTCTGATCCTTAAACTAAGAGATTCTACAGGCGCGCTACATTAGAAGCGAGCACGCTAGCCTAGCATTAGTTACAATTAGGTAATACTGACTCAAAAAAAGGGCTTATGCAGCCCTTTTCCAAAAACTCAATTGTTTAGCTAAGTATTGCTATGCGATCTTAGGCTTCGGCTCCAGGGCTACTGTAATTCTCAGCTTCACGACGTGAGCTGGCAAACACAGGGGACGTTTGTTGGTCAATCATATAAGCTGCTGCTCTTTGGTGTTTGAGCAGTTCACCCTTGAATTCGGGTTCATGCTGATGGCAGTAATCTTTTGCAGCAACCAGAACCTGAACATCAGTAATCAACAAACGATCATCGGTTGATTCATCACCATCCAGGCCAAACACCAATTCTTGAGCAAGACCCGTTGCATTACTTTCCACTCCGAGGAGCTCAGCATCTGCGTTCTCTCTCAAAGTCTGTACAAGTTGATGGCCTAAACCTGGCAAATACGCTTCATCTTCGAACTTTAATGTAATTGACATATTTCTTTCTCCGCAATGGCTGAAATTATATATCAATTGCTATAAATTATGTCAAACTTAATCGTAATGTATCTGTGAAAAAAGAGACAGCCGGTCACGTTCCTGAAACTCTTTGGTCTGTAATCCGTTGGAGTACTTAGATACAAAAGAAGGAGACGCACGATGTTAATGAAGAGATTAAGTTTCTTATCGGTTTTCTGTGTTTTGGCCCTGAGCCTTGCCGCCTGTGGGAATACCAAAGGTGAGCGCGCCTTAAGTGGTGGCGCTATCGGTGCAGGTGCAGGTGCTGTTGCTGGTGGACTGGCTGGCGGCAGTGCGACAACAGGCGCTCTGATTGGTGGTGCAGCTGGTGCCGCGACTGGTGCTTTAACCGACGAAGATGACATTGACTTAGACGATTAGTCACCATCAATATTCCTCCAATCCTAATGCACGTTAGCTAGCATATGATGGCCGACGTGCATTAGTGTGCTTGGCAGATTATGGTGGGAAGGCCTATAGCAAACGTTAAACTAAGAGTTTATTCAATCCAGCTGATTTGATGTTAGTTTAAAAATGCTGGCGACCATTTTGCAAAAAAAGCCAGAATATGCGGTTATATTAAAACAGCAAAGGTCTTACGAAAATGGCTGTGACGGACAAAGACATTCTGGCTTCGGCAAAAATCTTCATCAATCAGCATGGCGATAGAGCCCTGATTGAGGCCATGAAAAGAATTGAAGAATTTGAGGCTAAGGGAGATTTACAGGGCCGTGAATGTTGGAACCAAATTGCTTGGGCAATTGAATGGATGCAAATGCCTCAAGATATGAAAGACGAGACATGTCATTAAAAACCCTTCACGTTTTATTACTCGGCATTATAGCAGCACCGGCTTTCGCCAGCCCTTCAGCCGGCGAACTGACTAAAACCAAAACGAACTCTCTTTATGAGCCTTTAAGCTTGGAGCGCGTGGTTGATGGCGATACATTTTATGCCTCGGGCAAAAAGATCAGAATGTGGGGTATTGATGCCCCTGAAAGAAACGAGGCGATGTTTGAGATCAGCACAAAAGCCTTAGAGCTGTATATGGACGGTGCTGATTTACGCTGCAAACACATCGAAATGGATCGCTATCAAAGATTTGTTATGCATTGCTTTATCAATGACACCGACTTAGGCGGCCTGATGGTTCAAACTGGCTTTGCTAAAGACTTTACAAAATATAGTGGCGGCTTTTATCGCAGCGAAGAAACGTTTGCACGTGAGGGACGTTTAGGACTTTGGGAATGAGAAAACTCCTTCTTATAATGCTGCTTATTCCACTACCTGCGCTTGCACAAAGCGATGATCAAATACGTCAAAAAATTATCGATCAATCTATACGCAACTACTCGGGAAACTGTCCTTGCCCATACAACCGTATGCGTAACGGCCGAAAGTGCGGAAAAGTAAGTGCCTATAGCAAACCAGGGGGCGCTAGCCCAAAGTGCTATCCATCTGATGTAAGTGATAAAGACGTTGAAGATTACCGCGCGAGAAATGGATAATGACTCAATATTTTTTAATCACGCAGAATGATTAAGATTTTTGGTAAGCTTCTGATAAGGCATTGATAAGGTCTCTGTTGAGAACAAAAAATCACAATTGAGTTTCTAAGAATAAAAATGGCCCATGGGCCCGGGTGGGGAAGGGGTCGACGCAAGCGAAGCGCGCCCAAAGAGGGCTTATAAAACCTAAATTAGCTTTTGCGGTGAGAAATGAGATAAAATAAGAGAGAATGAGCATTAGAAAACAACATTCCCCCGTCATTGAAAAAATTGGTTGCGGGAGTAGGATTTGAACCTACGACCTTCAGGTTATGAGCCTGACGAGCTACCGGGCTGCTCCATCCCGCGTTACCAGATAAATGAGGAATGAAATCCTCTTAAATAAGAATGGAGTACGGTATATAGACCCTGCGCAAACAGAAATCAACCCGCCAGATTGACTTTTTCCCATAAAAGCATATTCTCACATCATATAAATCACCGGAGGTGCCGTACGCCACAGTTTTAAACAGCGTACGTTCGCGGATTGACGCGAAAGGGCCGACAAACCCTGCTGAGATTAGACTCTTGGGACCTGACGCGGGTAATGCCGCCGTAGGAAGTGTGAGGATATGACAGCTACGCAAACCATAGCTATTCGCGGTGCAGGCATCATGGGCTTAACGGCCGCCTATTGCCTAAAAAACGCCCTGCCCGAGGCAAAGATCACCATATATGACCCGAAAGGCTTCCCCGCCGATAACGCCAGTTTTATGGCCGGCGGCATGCTCGCCCCGTATTCGGAGATCGAGCATATGAACATGGACTGGGTAAAGGCAGGGCTGGAGAGCATCCAATTCTGGGGTGAATTGCCGCTCTATACGGGCTTTGTCAAAAATGGGTCCTTGCTGGTCGCCTGCGCTGAAGATCGCTACATCCTCGCCCGCTTCAAACCGCACTTGCCGGAAGAGGTGCAAACCACAGTCGCGACAAAAGACATAGAACCGGCCTTAAGCGGCCAGTTTCAAAGCGGCCTGCATCTGGCCGAGGAAGCCCACCTCGACCCGCGTA
>JAESRE010000123.1 GCA_016764775.1 Alphaproteobacteria bacterium | reverse complement strand
GGGTTTGAACACGTTGAGTTCAAAGTGGCCGTTAGATCCGGCAACGCTGACGGCCGTGTGGTTGCCCATAACTTGTGCGCAGACCATTGTCAGGGCTTCGCACTGTGTCGGGTTAACCTTACCCGGCATGATGGATGAACCAGGCTCGTTTGCCGGAAGGATGATCTCACCGATACCGGAGCGTGGGCCGGAGCCGAGCAGGCGGATGTCGTTGGCGATCTTCATCAGGGAAACGGCGACTGTGTTCATGGCGCCGGATGTTTCGACCAATGCGTCATGGGCAGCTAAAGCCTCGAACTTGTTCTCGGCTGTAATAAACGGCAATCCTGTGATATCCGCTACATGTTTGGCGAAGCCTTCTGCAAAACCGGCCTTGGAGTTGATGCCCGTACCGACGGCGGTGCCGCCCTGTGCCAGCTGATACAAGCGGGGAAGGGTGTCTTTTACACGGGCGATGCCGTATTCGATTTGTTTGGCGTAGCCGGAGAATTCCTGCCCCAGTGTCAGCGGTGTTGCATCCTGCAGGTGGGTTCTGCCGTTCTTGACCAGTTTGTCGAATGCTTTTGCCTTCGTGTCCAGTGAGCCGTGAAGCTGTTCCAGCGCAGGGATCAGGCGGTGGTGGATTTCCTCGACAGCAGCAATATGCATGACAGTCGGGAATGTATCGTTCGAGCTCTGGCTCATATTACAGTGGTCGTTGGGGTGGACAGGGTCCTTACCGCCACGTGTTCCACTGAGGATCTCGTTTGCACGGCCTGCAATCACCTCGTTAGCGTTCATATTGCTTTGTGTGCCTGAACCTGTCTGCCAGACAGCGAGAGGGAATTGGTCGGCCAAAGTGCCGTCAATGACTTCATCCGCGGCTTGTACGATAGTTTTACCGATTTTCTCATCGATAGAGCCTTGGGACAGGTTTGTCAGAGCAGCCGCCTTCTTTTGGATGCCCAATGCACGCACAACTGGGGTGGGCATCTTTTCCGTGCCGATGTCGAAGTTTTCAAGGCTACGCTTGGTTTGCGCACCATAGTAAGCAGAGGCAGGGACTTCGACTTCGCCAATGGAGTCTGTTTCAATTCTGATGTCTTCGGACGGCATATTCTGTTCTTTCGCAAGCATTAGTGATTCCTTGAAAATTAAACGTGAAGCTACATTAAAGCGCCAGATAAAAATTACAACCACCCTTCGGAAAGGCTCGGAAAAAGCCCTCTGAGTGCGGCGCAGCACATTATTTGTGATTAAAATTTGACAAAGTATACATTTTTTTCGTATTAATAGCGCCAATAGTTAAGATATTAACTTTTATAAACGGAGAAAAGAAATGCCTAGTAGATGTACTAAAGATGAACAGGGCAATTTGGTTGTTACCTTTGACAGTGCCAGTGAGGCTCTGCAAGCGGTAATCAGACGCGAAAGAGGCTATGAAGAGAAAGCCGAAGGCTTTGCCACATGGGATGGAGACAAACGTATGGTTATCCACCCGACACCATTCAACCCGAATGGCGGTCAGCAAGCCGAGAGTTATGACGCTGCTCCTTAAAGACAGAGTAACGGAGAACGGGGAAAGGTCCGAGGTTTTCGGGCCTTTTTTTGTGGCTTAACGGCGGGCGTCTACGCCGGTTGGCGTTTGCTGGTGCGCAACCATTTGACGAACTTCAGCATTGCTGGCTGGGCGGCCTTGTATGGCGAGGAAGTTTCTCGCGAGCAGGAATTCGGTTACTTCCTGCTGTGACATGCGTTTAGCGCGCATATCTGTGCCTTGAGCCATTTCTTTGGCGAATGAATGGACATCAACACCGGGATTATCAACCGCTATGCGGTAGAATTCGCCGCTCTGGAACTGTGCAACGACTCTGGGTACACCGCCGAAGAGGGGTGAGGCATTGGTCAGGCTTTCAAAAGAATGACCGCTTTGCTTACCGTTATGCCCGTACAGTCTTAGTTTACCGTAGCCGCGTTCATCTGTTTTTGTGAACATGTGACCTGTTTGGTTGTAGTTCACATCCAGTCTGTCCGTTGTAATTTGTTCATCGGTCGGATTGGTGCCGGCCAGAACTCGGTCGCGTCTGTTGTGGTAGTAGGCGATTTCCTGGTCGCTGAAGCGCTTTACGTTGAGCAAGTCGCCTGTTCTCTCATCCAGGCAGTGTTCAATGAAGTCTACAGCGGAGATGCCGTATTGTTCAGGTGCGGGCTGTATGCCGAAAGTGTCGCCGCCGGGGAACTGGAACAAAACAGTCGGGCCGCCATACACCTTGGAAGCATTTTCCACGAAGCTGAAGTGCGAGCCAGCGGGTTTCCCGTGTGCGCCGTAGAAGCGCATTTTACCGAAGCCGCGTGGGTCTGTTGTGACGAAAGTATAGCCTTTTTGATCGTGCGCAGCGGTATCGAACCTGACAGCCTCTGCGGCTGCACCGCGGAAAGTAGATATGTTCTGTGACATCACCCGTTACTCCTACTCAATAATGAAGTGAAGGGTTCTAGCACAGGGTTTTGTTTATGTAAATAACTTTATTTAAGGATTGTGACGTGGCCCATCTTGCGGCCCGGTTTGACTTCGTGCTTGCCGTAGATATGGATGCAGGCTTTGTCGGTTTTCAACATTTCGTCGAGATTTTCGACGTCATCACCAATCAGATTAAGCATTTCGCAGTCGCTGTGGCGGGCAGGACCGAGTACGGGCAGGTCGCAAACCGCACGAACATGGTTTTCAAACTGTGAGTGAGCGCAGGCATCGATGCTCCAATGGCCCGAATTATGGGTGCGCGGAGCGATTTCATTGGCCAGAAGGCTGTTATCAGATGTTACGAACAGCTCAAGCGTCAAAACACCTTTGAGGCCGATATGTTTAGCGAGCCGTTCTGTCAGACGGACAGCTTCGTCACAGACGTCTTTATCGAGCGGAGCGGGCAGGGTTGTTTTGGATAGAATGTGGTTTTTATGCTCGTTCAGCATCGGGCCGTAATGGATGATTTTGCCGTTTACATCACGGGCGACAATCACGGAAATCTCGCATGTGAAATCGACGATTTCTTCCATGATTAACGTTTGATCATTAAATTGAGTCCATAGGGTTTCGATATCTGTATCACCCGTATAGCGCGCCTGACCTTTACCATCATATCCGAAACGTATCGTTTTTAATATACACTCTTCCGCGTTCCATACGTTAAGCGTATCCAGTACATCTTGGGGTGATTTCGGAGCCGCCCAACGCGCGGTCGGGATATCGATATTGTTCAGGAATGTCTTTTCCTCGATACGATCCTGAGATGCCTGCAGCAAGGATGCTTTCGGGTAGACGGGTTTGTGTTGTTCGAGAAATTCAACGGTCTCTACAGGGATGTTTTCGAATTCATAGGAGATGTAATCAACCTGATCCGCGAATTCCTGTAATTTGGTCTGGTCGTCATATGCGCCGTTAATGGTTGTTTTCACAACCTGTGAGGCGGGGCTGTCGGGTTCGGGGCAGTATATAACGGTTTCTATGCCAAGATTGGCGGCGGCCAGAGCGCTCATCCGTCCAAGCTGTCCTCCGCCTACAATTCCGAGCTTAATGTTTGTCATGAGGGTGTTTCGGCTACTGAATCTGTCTGTTTTTCACGATATGCGTCCAAAGCTTTGGCAATTGTCTCGTCGTTTGTTGCGAGGATCGCAGCGGCCAGCAAGCCTGCGTTTTTGGCGCCGGCTTTGCCGATAGCCAATGTGCCGACAGGAATACCACCGGGCATTTGCGCGATAGATAGAAGGCTGTCCATACCTTTTAGCGCTTTGCTTTCAACGGGAACACCTAAAACGGGTACCGGAGTCA
>JAESRE010000122.1 GCA_016764775.1 Alphaproteobacteria bacterium | reverse complement strand
TGCTGGTGCACCGGCGAAAGCTCGTCTTCTTCTCGTAGTTTTTCTTCCTTACGGATGGCCGGCAGAATGTTTTTCGAAAACCACAGGGCTTTGCCGTGCTCGTCAATAATCGCCGTTGTACCGCTGAACGGGGTTGTCTTTTTGGCTTCCCGTAAGCGGTCGAGATCTTCCCATGACAATTGATGAACAGGGGTAACGACCTCGGCTTTAGGGTTCGCTTTGAACGTATCGATCAGCGCTTCAACAACATGCGAGGGCGTAAAAGGCGCGTCCCCTTGCAGGTTAATCACGTAATCCGGAATATCGTCAATCTGTTCCAGCGCGGCCAACACGCGGTCGGAACCCGTCGGGCAATCATCGGGCGTGAGGATGCACTGCACGCCGATCTCTTCTGCATGATCGACAATGCGTTGATCCTCGGTTGTAACGAAAACATCGACATCCTCAATGTTGCGCGCCAATGCGACCACGCGGGATAGCATAGATTGTCCGCCGATTTCGGCCAGCGGTTTGCCCGGAAACCGTGTCGATCCGTAACGCGCGGGTATGGCGATGGCGATCTTCATCATTCTGCGTCTGTTGACCACCATGTGTAGGAAATGAGCGGGCTGATATCCGACATCTCGTCAGGGCGGGAGATATGCTTCCAGTAAGCAATCCGCCATTTAGGGAAATGCCACATCGGAATGACGTAATGTCCGTGCAACAGGATACGATCCATGGCGCGGCAATGCGCTACCAAATCTTCGCGGCTGTCGGTCTGCACAAGCTCTTCGATCAACTTATCGAGCACAGGGTCCTTGATGCCGATATAGTTGCGGGACCCTGCAGTATCTGCTTTGTCACTGCCCCAGAAGTCGCGCTGTTCGTTACCGGGTGAACCGGATTGGCCAAAGCCGCTGACTGTCATGTCAAAATCAAAATTGGTGATACGGTTTTGATATTGTGCGGTGTCGACTACGCGGAAAGACGCTTTTGCACCGATACGCTCAAGGTTCTTAATGAACGGCAGAACCCAGCGTTCGAATTGCGGGTTGGCATCAATAATTTCAAATTCCAGAGGCACGCCGTCTTTGGAGCGCACACCGTCTTCGCCGAGAGCCCATCCGGCCTCATCCAGAATCTTCATCGCCGTGCGCAGGTTTTGACGGGCATTACCCGTGCCGTCTGTCTTCGGCGGTTCGTAAGTTTCCGTGAAAACCTCATCAGGTATTTGCCCACGGAAACGTTCCAGAATTTCCAGTTCTTTGCCCTCGGGTAACCCGCTGGATGCCAGTTCGGAGTTTTCGTAGTAGCTGTCTGTGCGGATATAGCTGCCATATGCGAATTGCTTGTTCGACCATTCGAAATCAAACGCATAGGCCAGAGCTTCCCGCACCGCGATGTCCTGAAATACGGGACGGCGGATGTTGTAGATAAAGGCTTGCATACCGGCTGGGCGTTCGTTGGAAATTTCTTCCTTGGTGATACGTCCATCCTGAACAGGCGCAGCGTCATAGGCTGTTGCCCAGAGTTTGGCTGTGTTCTCGATCTGCACATCAAATTCGCCTGCAAAGAAGGCCTCAAGGGCGACGTTGCTGTCACGGTAATAGTCATATGTGATGCGGTCGAAATTGTAGAAGCCTTTAAACAGCGGCAAGTCTTTGCCCCACCAGTCGTCGCGTCGGACGAATTCAATCTGGCGGCCCGGGTCGAGTTTGCCGACTTTATAAGGGCCGCTACCCAGAGGCGGCTCCAGAGATGTCTGGTTGAATGTGCGGCCTTCCGCAGTCCAGTAATGTTTGGGCAGGATCGACATTTCCGCGATAATCAACGGCAGTTCCGCATTACCCGCGACCTTGAATGTAAACTTCACACGACGCTCGCCGAGGGCTTCTGCTTTTTCAACATCGCCGTAATAGGCTTTGAAAAACGGCTGGCCTTCATCGCGCAGGGTTTCGAATGTCCAGACAACGTCTTCAGCTGTAATCGGTTCACCGTCTGCCCATTTCGCTTCGGGGCGCAGGTTGAACGCAACCCATGAGCGGTCTTCGGGCATTTCGATGCTTTCCGCGATCACTCCATACAGTGTGAACGGCTCGTCCCATGCATTTTGCATCAGGCTTTCATAAACAAGGCCGGAACGGATGAAGTTGGATGCCAGCCCCGCCGCCGGTGTGCCTTTGACAATAAAGGGGTTCAGGGAGTCATAGGAGCCGATCGCATTCAGCTTTAATGTCCCGCCCTTGGGCGCGTCCGGGTTCACGTAATCTACATGAGGAAAGTCAGGGCCGTATTTAGGCTCGCCGTGCAGGGCGATAGCATGTCTGGGTTCCGGTTCTCCGACACCGGCGGTTTCGTCATCGCTTTCGATGATATCAAAAGCACTGTCGGCTTTGTCTTGCATTTCCTGCACGTTTTCCTGTGCCCACGCAGGGGTGGCAATAAAAAACGCAGCCAGTATCGGTAAAAGCACCTTCATGAAGAACTCCTGTTCTGTTTACCAGTCGAACCCTGACATCATATATGTCGGATGTGTAGATTGTGCGCTGAGCATAGCATGCATTTTGCGCGGATCAATATCGCCATTGGTCACGATCTCGTCCCAGTGAATACCGACCAAATTCATGACGCTGTCGATGCCGAAACGGTTCGCGCCCGTAATATCGGTGTGAAAAGAATCCCCTATGGCGCAAAGCTTGGATTTCTCGGGTTTTTCAAGCAGTTCATAGCACATCTCATAAACGGGCTCGTACGGCTTACCGTGATAAATTACATGCCCACCAAGCTCTTCGTAATATTTCGCGAACGTGCCTGCACATTCATGCTGCGTAGAGCCGATATTGACCACCAGATCGGGGTTGGCGCAAATCATTGGTAACCCTTTGCCGGCAGCGGCCCGCAGCTGCTGTTTCAGGATTTCCACCGCGCTGGTTTCTGTACCGGGAATGGAGTTCAGAATAAAGCTGGCATCTTCAGGGCCGTCGACGAGGTTTAAATCCAACCCGTCCATAATTTCACTGACGACGCCCGTACCGATAAACCAGCAATCATTGCCAAGCGCTTCATCGCGGTTTTTCAAAGCTTGGTAGGTCGCTTCGCCTGATGTAACGGCGTGATCGAACAGGCTGCTCGAAATTCCCATCATCTCCATTTGCGATACGGCTCCGCTCACACGCCGTGGTGAATTAGACAGTAAACACGTTGCTTTGCCCATCTCTTTCATCGCTTGCAGGCATTTTATTGTGCCGGGAAACGGACGTATGCCGTCGTGAATAACGCCGAAAATATCGAGGATGAAAGCATCATAACGCTCGGCAATTTCATGTACGCCGTTGATAAGGGGAGGGTTGTCGGAGCGTGTGCTTTGTTGCGCCATTATGCCACCGTCTCCTGCCAGCCTTTGCGGCGGGCGCGGATACGTTTCTTATAGGCTCCTTCAAGCTCGGGTTTGCCGAACAAAAATCCCTGACCGTAATGCAGGTCGAAGTCCAGCAAGTCGCGAATTTGGTCTTCGGTTTCTATCTTCTCGACAATGACACCGATACCGTTCGCTTCAATTTTGCGTTTGTTTTTATGCATGGTGGCAAAGGCGCTTCCCGATGTGGCGTTCAACAGTTTCGCGGCTTCAATCTTGATAAAGCGCACCTTGAAATGCTGTAAATCGGCGATGTTTATGTTCAGGTCCTGAACATGGTCGAGGGAGAAGCTGCAGCCCAGTCGACCGAGCGCGCGCATCACTTCCAGCAATTTTGTCGGCATGGATTCGTAATCGCTCTGGCGGATTTCGAAGATCATGCGGGGCGCAAGGTCACGGTTCTTCGCCATAAACGCCAGAAATACCTCCATGAACTTATGGTCATGGAGCAGGCTGCTTTTGATGTTCAGGAAAAACGGAGCGGCATTTTCAACATGCGCACTGTTGCGCAGTGTGTTCAGGCAGTGCAGTAGCAAAAGGTTATCAATATCGCGGTCGGTATTGTCCTGCTCGGCAATCGGCATGTAGCGGCCCGCAGGAATATATTGTCCGGCGCGTGCGCGGAT